>USOK01000156.1 GCA_900556295.1 uncultured bacterium
AAAAATTGTAATAAGTAGGAGGTAAAAAATGAAATATAATGCAGGAAAATATGATATTGCAGTAATTGGAGCAGGACATGCAGGCTGTGAAGCAGCTATTGCGTGTGCTAAACTCGGTGCAAAAGTTTTACTTGCAACATTAAATGTTGAACATATTGCTCTTATGCCTTGTAATCCTGCTGTTGGAGGTCCTGCGAAATCAACTCTTGTAAGAGAGATAGATGCTCTTGGTGGAGTTATGGGGGAAGTTGCTGATGCAACTTATATTCAGATGAAGATGTTAAATTCGTCTAAGGGGCCTGCTGTTAGAGCATTACGTGCGCAATCAGACAAGCGTCAATATATGGACTATATGCGCAATATTATTGAGAATAACGAAAATATTTATGTAAGACAGGCTTGTATTACCGATTTGTTGGTTGAAAATGGTAGAATTATAGGTGCTGTTGATGAATTTGGAATTGAATATTCTGCTGGTGCTGTTGTTTTGACAACCGGAACTTCTCTAAACGGTAGAATTTTTGTTGGCTTACGGTCATATAGTGCCGGTAGGCTTGGCGAAAAAGCAGCTTATGGCTTGTCAGAATCATTAATCAAGCATGGAATTAACATCAAAAAATTGAAAACTGGCACTCCACCTCGTGTAGATAAACGAACTATTGATTATTCAAAGATGGACTTGCAGCCAGGGGATGAAACTCTTCACTTTTATTCTTTTAGACCGAATAGACCTGTTCGTCCGCAATATCCTTGTTATTTGACAAGAACTAATGAAGAAACTCATAAGATTATTCGTGAAAATTTGGATAAATCTCCAATGTTTCAAGGACTAATTCACGGTGTTGGACCTCGCTATTGCCCGTCTATTGAGGATAAAGTTGTTAGATTTAGTGAAAATCCTTCACACCACATATTTATTGAACCGGAAGGATTGGGAACTTATGAAGTTTATATTCAAGGATTTTCAAGTAGCTTGCCGGCTGATGTTCAAGTCAAGATGCTTAGAACTCTTCCGGGGCTTGAGCATGCACATGTTATAAAACCTGCTTATGCTGTTGAATATGATTATGTTCCGGCTGTTCAAACTACTCATTCTTTGATGTCTAAAAAAATCAAAGGCTTGTTTTTTGGCGGTCAAATTAATGGTACAAGTGGGTATGAGGAAGCTGCCGCACAAGGTTTAATCGCAGGTATTAATGCATATAACTATTTGAACAATTCTGAATTACTAGAACTTTCTAGAAGTTCTTCGTATATTGGAACTTTGATTGACGATTTGGTTACAAAAGATATTCAAGATCCTTACAGAATGCTAACTTCGCGTTCTGAATACAGGTTGTTATTAAGACAAGATAATGCAGATGCAAGACTTACACCAATCGGTAAAAAAGTTGGCTTGATT
This sequence comes from uncultured bacterium, assembly GCA_900556295.1. Taxonomy (GTDB): domain Bacteria; phylum Cyanobacteriota; class Vampirovibrionia; order Gastranaerophilales; family Gastranaerophilaceae; genus Stercorousia. The sequence continues at coordinate 1,403 of USOK01000156.1, forward strand.
GATGATGCTCAATATAAAGTCTTTACCGACAAACAGGAAGCAATTGAACGTGAAATGTTGAGAATTAAGGATGCTAAAATATCTGCAACAGATGAAGTTAATTCGGTTCTTGCAAAAGTTGGTCAAAATATCGATAGAGGTATTAAAATTGCAGAACTGTTAAAACGCCCTGACATTGATTACAACATCATAAAAGAAATTGACGAAGAAACCAAAAGTTTAAATATTCCATTTGATGTTGCAGAACAGGTTGAAATTTTGACAAAATATGACGGATACTTGAAGCGACAAGAACAACAGGTTAAAGAAGCAGGGAAGTTGGATAAATTCAAAATTCCTGACGATATTGATTATTCAAAGATTGAACATATTTCATCCGAAACAAAAGACAAATTGTCGAAAATTAGACCGAAAACATTGGCTCAAGCCTCTCGTATCGGTGGAGTTAAACCTGCTGATATTTCAATATTGATGGTAATGCTCGAAAGACATCAAGTTGCAAGATTATAGGATTTAAATGTCGGCTTAGAAAAGACGATTAGCTTGTTAGTTATTCGGACTGCTATTTAGCGCTTTTTGCCAAGCTACTTGTCGTTTGTTTTTGATACGAACCTGAGCAATACGATTTTTTAATAACTCATTTAGAATATTCTATACATAAATTTAAATAAAAAACCTAAAAAATTCCCAGAGATGGATTCGAACCACCGTTGAAAGATCCAGAGTCTTTAGTCCTGCCGCTAGACGATCTGGGAATAACAACAGAATCATTCTATTGCAAAAAATAAAATATTGCAACGGGAAATTGAAATATTTAATCTAAATATTTAGAGAGGTAGAGATATAATGAAGTCGCACCCATTATTCGGTTCTGTAATTTTAGAAATAAATCTAAGCCAAGGATGCTTGATTTATCAATATTCTCTTTGGTAAATGTAACAAAAATAATATTAGTTTTTAGTTAGACGCAATTTTTTACAACAAATTTACTTTATAAAATAGTAGGGAAATATTTATGAAACAAGATTTAATTGTAAATTCATTTGCATCATCAATAAAATACGTTGACAAAGTATTGACGCAAAATGCTAAAAAATCTAAAATTGTAGCAACTAAAGTTTTCCCGGAATCCAAAGATGTAGCTGTTTTTACAAAAAAAATTGCTAAAGAAATTCCAAAACCGGATTTGTATTATTTTAAAACAAATGACGGGTTTTATTTAGATTGCGGGAAAGAAGTTAAGCCATATTATTATATCTCAAAACTTTGGTCTATGGGAAAAGGCTCTGGAACAAGGGGGATTCATGAAGTTGTAACACAAAGCTTAAAGGATAAAGAAACGGTAGGACGTGTATTTTTAGATGCAGCTTGTATGGACGGAAAGACTTCTCCTGCAGGTTTTTATTATAAGTTAGGTTTTCGGTTTAAAGATGATAATAAAAATATAATTATGCAAGATTGGATGAGACATGGAGGGATAAAAAAACATGCACCAATGGAAACTGGTTTGATGTATCTCCCTAAAGAAAATATTGGTCATTGTTTGGCTTATGGACGAAATCCTGCAGAAAAATCAATAGTTTTGGCAAATACTTGTAAAGCACAGAAACAACCTATTCTCAAAGAGGAATAGGAACAAGCCTGATGTAAAATTTATATTCATTATAACTTTTGGGAAGAGTGTTCCAATACCTATAAATAGTTTTACCTTGTTTGGTTAGTTGATCTACAAGATTGTCGGCAATTTCTATACTTGGTGCTAAATATGGATAACAGAATGGAATTGTGTCTTTTGAAATATCAATTTTTAATACATTATCCTTAAGTACATTATGGTATTTCATAAATTCTAGGTATCTTTGGTTGCTTGGAGGGGGAATCTCTTTCCCTTTTCCAATCCACAAATATGCACCGTCTTTAACCGGAAGAAATTTTTTTGCAGAATTAAAACTTGCAAACCCTCTAGGTTTTGAGTAAAAAGCGTGCGCATTGTCAATAATTAGTTTTGGGTAAATCTTTATTAGTTTGTCAATATTTTTGTCGCAAATGCCAAAATAGTTTGGGTAGACTATGTATGCAGATTTTGGAAAATCTTGCGCAGGCATGAAGTTGTCTTTTATGTGGTAAAATATAGGTTTACAATTCGCCTCAAATACAGCGTGGCGCATAACATGACACAGGTAGTATGGTAGGTATATTTCTCTAATATTGTAAGTCTTTATAAGGTATTTAAGTGCATCTCTTGCGAATTTGAATTTCATACCGAAATTATAACAAAATTATTAATAAAATGTAATGAATATTGAAATTTTTTAAAGTTTTGCTATTGTTTTACCGTTAATAAAAATATCAATGGTAAAGACTTAGGGTGTATCTTATGGCAATAAACGGAATAATGTTTTTTTCTTCTGTTCATGTTTGTACAAACAGCGGAGTTGATGCTGAATGGGAACGAATTATGCGCAGATTAAAGGAATATGGAGTTAAAACAACTGGAACAAAGGCGGGTGATTGGGCAAAATTGCGTGATATTGAGATGCAAGAGGCAAAAAATATTACAGTTGTTACCGGCAGGTTTTTGACAGTTACAAAAGGCGAACAAGAAAAGATTATTGCTCGTAAAAAAGAAAAAAGGCAGAATCAACAGGTAGAAAATGATGATGAAAGTATAGTT
>USOK01000157.1 GCA_900556295.1 uncultured bacterium
AAAAATAAGAGGACAGAGCCATGAGTAATTATGGTATTACAGGCTGGTCAGGGGGACCACGCCAATCATTAACGCACAATTTAAAAGCTGGACAATTCCGAGGCATGGGAAGAACTAATATTTTTCCAAGCACCACTGTCGTGAACAACAATTTCTTCGGTAATGGTTATGGAATATATGATGACTGTTGTTGTAACAACAACAATAGTACTCCTAGCTGGATGAACTGGATGATGGGTATCGGACTCGGCACGTCATTACTTGGTAATATCTTATGTATGTTCGGCATCGGTGGAGGTGGCGGAGGAGTCTCCGACACTGAAGGTGGCGGTGGTTCCGAAAAATCAAGTAAAACAACAAAAGAAACAAAAGAGGTTTCTAAACTTGAACAAGCTCAAAATAGTTTAAACACTCTTGGTTTTACAAAAGCGAAGGGCTATAATGTTTGGCAAGATCCAGATGGCAATCTAGTTTATACATTTACAGACAAAGATGGTAATGAATACAAAGCCAAGACCTTCCATGAATTACAAAATATGGAAAATACTAAAAAAACTACACAACCAGCCACGACAGCTACAGCTACAGAAACGACAGCAAAAGAAACTCTACCAAACTTGTTTGATGCTGAGACAATGAAAGGCTATAAAACGACAGAAGAAGTTCTAAAAGCATTTAAAAATGCTACAGGAGCTGATGCAACTAAAATTTCAGATATATCAACTAATAGTATTACCCTTGGCACAGTTGAAGATAAGGGTAACGGAACTACAATGGCTGGTAATTTAAAAATCCAGACAGCTGAATTGAAAGCAATTGAGCTTGGAAAATCTAAAAACTTAGGCACATTTAAAGGCAAAACGATTATCGCCGAAAACTTAGATGGATACATAAGAGTAAAAATCGGCAATGAACAAACATATATTGTTGGTAAAGCTCAGAATGGTTCATATAAAGGATTCCAAGCGGATAAATTAAATGTAACAGGAACAGGTGACGCCAACTGGAAAGGTAGATCTCGATAAGGTAACTAGACAACAGACGGTTACACTGGACTTGGGAGAATGATGAAACATTAATGTAGCGTCGGCATAGCAATGCCGACCTACTTTTTTGAGTAATAATATTTACAAATTTTCTCATAATTTGTATAATTAAAATATACAAGGAGAAAATTATGACAAAAATAGCAATCGGATCTGACCACGGCGGTTTTGAATATAAAGCAAAAATTATTAATTATCTAAAAGAACACAATTTTGAATATGAAGATATGGGAACATACACAACAGAATCTTGTGATTATCCTATTATTGCCCAAAAGGTTGCGAAAAAAGTCGTGTCAGGTGAAGCAGACAAAGGGATATTAATTTGCGGAACAGGCATCGGAATGTCAATTGCTGCGAACAAAGTCAAAGGGATAAGAGCAGCATTATGTTCTGACACATTCTCTGCAAAAGCAACAAGAGCACACAACAATTCAAACATTCTATGTCTAGGGCAACGTGCAATTGGAGAATGTTTGGCTCTTGATATTGTTGATGTTTGGTTGCATACAGAATTTGAAGGCGGTAGACATCAAAGACGTATTGATGAAATTGAATAAAACATCATTACACAGGTGTATAGTCACAATAAACTAAACTTGCCCATTTTTCAAAATAGCTTATTTGAGTAGCGCTACCGGATTTTATATAAATTCGGTGCAATGAACTGTGTGGCATTTTCAATGCAGTAACAATTGCAGCTTTTATAATATCTTTATGGGTTACAATTATAATTCTTCCACCTTGATTTTCTTCAATGATTTTATTTAATGTCGCATCAACTCTGTTTATAAAAGCTGTAACACTTTCAGCATCTTCCGGAATCGCCTCTTCAGGACAATTTATTAACCTTTCTAAATCTTTCGGGTAGTCTTCATGTACCTGCTCAAATGTCAAATTATTGAATTTCCCGCATTTTCTAGGATGCAAATCTTCAATTATTTCAAAATCCTGTTTAAACAATTTTGTAATCATTGATGCAGATTGCACCGAACGAGTTGCAGGTGAAGTATAAATTTTATCATTTTTAATGCCTCTATCTTTTAGAAAATCACAAATTTTTTCAATTTCTTCAACCCCATCATCACTAAGCGGAGGATAACTCTCAGAGTCTGTAAATCTATCATCTTCACTATATATAGTTGCACCGTTACATATAAAAGTTATTTTACATTTTCTACCAAAATACATATTATTATTTCCTTTTTGTTTAATAATTTCATTATAACATTATTTTGTAGTATAATCAAGGCAGGAAATAATTTATAGGAGAAAATGTATGAGGGGTAAAGCTTTTAAATTTGGAGATAACATTTCAACCGACCATATCGCACCTGGAAGATTGTTCCACTTGCGTTCTAATTTACCTGAATTTGCAAAACACGTGCTGGAAGATGCAGACCCGACATTTGCCAGTTCCATGAAAAAAGGAGACTTCGTTGTAGGTGGTTCAAATTTTGGGCTTGGCTCTTCCAGAGAACACGCTCCGCAAATCATTAAAATAGCAGGAGTTGGCGCTGTTATTGCGAAATCTTTTGCTAGAATTTTTTACAGAAATGCTATTAATATCGGGCTTTTAGCTATTGAAGCCGACACTGATGCAATTGATGCAGGCGACGAACTCGATTTAGATATTGAAAAAGGTATTTTAACTGATCTTACAAATGGTGCAATTATCCCAATCGAACCGCTTCCACCTGTTATGATAAAACTTTTGGAAGATGGCGGATTAGTAGAGCACATCAAGAAAAATGGAGATTTTAAACTGGTTTAAACTACCAATTTTGTAAATCATCAAGCATTTTTATTGCAGAATTTCGAGTTTTTACTCTAACATATTCGCCTTTAGATGGATTTATGATACACATCGTTTTTCCGCAATATTTTAAAAATTCTGCCATTGTGGAATAATCTGAAGCTTTTTGTCTTACTTGATTACATTCTTGTAAACTATTACAAATCTTGGATGGACCAACTTCTCCAAGACGCAGATTGCTAAAATCATCTTTTCCATAAGAGTAAACAGTATACTTTGATGACAATACTCCATTGTTGACGAAATTTTTAATTGAAGAATCAAAACTGTCATCTTGCTTGTCATATAGGTAAAAAACAGTTTTGTTATGAGAATTAAATATTTCAGTCCAAGTTCTGGATGTATTAACACCTCTAATTACAGCAACAGGAATTCTTGCTGCTTGGTAATCATTATATGTTGAAGTTGTTTTAGAGCCGATAGACTTTGCCCTAGAAAAGCTTACGTTTGTATTTTTCACAGCAGAAGATTTTGACAAATCTGCGGTAATTTGTTCATAGGCATTTACAAAGTCGTCAGGCGCAAAACCTTTTAAATATCCGCTAAAATACCCTATTGCTAATATTATTGTAAGGCAGGTGCAATATCCACCGATCTCTATTAATTTATTTTTATATTCTTTCTTCATAAAATTTCTCCCAGACTTTGTTTAAAATTATATAGCATTTTTAACATATTTGCAATATCGGTTGACATTAAAGCATAGTCGTTGTTTAATAAAGATATACTGTCGATGTTTTCGTGCTGAAATATTCGTCAGTCAGGCAAAAATAGGACGTAAGAAATCTTGAATAAAGCTATTCAGTGGTCCAGTCATAACCGGAATGCGTAAGGGTTTCAGGATATGGTTTTGCCGATAAGGTAGAAAACAAAAGGAGAAATTAAATGCCTACAATTAACCAGCTTGTACGTAGCGAACGTAAAAAGCTTACAGACAAAACAAAATCTCCAGCTTTGATGAATTGTCCTCAAAGACGTGGAGTATGTACAAGGGTTTATACAACAACCCCTAAAAAACCAAACTCAGCTTTAAGAAAAGTTGCAAGGGTTAGATTAACAAACGGATTTGAAGTTACTTCATACATCCCTGGTATCGGTCACAACCTTCAGGAACACAGTGTCGTTCTTATCAGAGGCGGCAGAGTAAAAGACCTTCCTGGTGTTCGTTACCACATAGTTAGAGGTACTCTTGATACAGC
>USOK01000158.1 GCA_900556295.1 uncultured bacterium
GTGATGATAACTTTCCTCTCCTGCATGGGAATTTTTATCCAGCCTGCTTTCGGGTGCTTCATAGCACTCATAGCCAAGGATAGGTTTGATCCCCTGTTTCTGACATTCGTTGTAAAAGTCCACCACGCCGTTCATGACACCATGGTCCGTCAGGGCACATGCAGTCATCCCGGAGTCTTTTATCTTCTTTACAAGATCAGGAATCTTGCTCATCCCATCCAAAAGACTGTATTCTCCGTGGACGTGTAAGTGGACAAACCCACTTTTTGTGTTGCTCATAAAAATTTCTCCTTTCTTTTTCATTTCCTGCAAAATGAAAAAATACAAGACACAACAAAAATGCTCTGCCCGGATATCCGGACAGAGAGATCATCTGCATGCCTTGCGAAGTATTTTTTTATATTTTTTTCATAATAAATTTAGGAATAAATGGTGATAATATGAAAAAAATAAAACTACTTTTACAAATATTTGTTATTTGTCTTATCATTTTCACAAGTATTAATTTAATAGGTAAATTATATGCTTTATGTACTCCAAAATTTGATATTAAAAGCGCTAATAGTTTTTATATGTATGATAACAAACTTGAACTAGTTTTTTACGGTAAAGGAGAAGACAAATGGATAGATTTAGAAGATATGAATAATAATGTTATTAATTCCACTTTAGCAGTTGAAGATAAAAACTTTTATAAACATAATGGTTTTAACTTTTTTAGAATAGCTAAAGCTATGTTTGAAAACTTAAAAAGTGGAAAAATAGTTCAAGGTGCTTCCACGATAACTCAACAATATGCTAAAAATTTATTTTTAAGTTTTGATAAAACATGGAAAAGGAAATGGCAAGAAATGTGGATTACTTTTGAACTTGAAACACATTATTCAAAAGATGAAATCCTTGAAGGATATTTAAATACCATAAATTATGGTAATAATTGTTATGGGATAGCTAATGCCAGTAAATTTTATTTTAACAAAGATGTTAAAGAGTTAACACTTGCTGAAGCTTCAATTCTTTCTGGTATACCTAATTCTCCTTATTATTATGAACCAATTAATAATTATGAAACAGCCAAAAAAAGACAAAAGATAGTTTTACAAAGAATGTATGAAAATAAATTTATAACAAAAGAAGAAATGAATAATGCTTTAGAAGAAGAATTAAAACTTTATGGAGAAAAAACAGATCTTAACCTTACAACCCTTGCTTATTATAAAGACGCTGTTATGGAAGAATTAAATAGCTTAAAAGAAATACCAGATAACTATATTGAAACAGGAGGTCTTAAAATATGGACTTCTCTTGATATTGATGCTCAAACTGCTTTAGAAAAAGGTATAAAATATAATTTAATAGATGATGATATTCAAACATCAAAAGTAATGATGAACTCAGATAATGGAGAAATAATTGCCTTAATCGGAGGAACATCATATAATAAAACAACTTACAATAGAGCAACATCTTCCATAAGACAACCAGGTTCTACCATTAAACCTTTTTTATATTATAATGCTTTAGAAAATAACTTTACTCCCAGCACAACTTTTTTAAGCGAAAGAACGACTTTTTATTTTGATGAAAATAAAACTTACTCTCCAAGAAATGCTGATAATATTTATGCTAATAAAAATATAACAATGGTTCAAGCAATTGCATATTCGGATAATATATATGCTGTTAAAACTCATCTTTTCTTAGGTCAAGAAAACCTTGTTAATACTTTAAGAAAAACAGGTATAACCACTAATCTTGAAGCAAATTACTCACTTCCATTAGGAACAAATGAAGTAAATATAATTGAACTTACCTCAAGTTATGCTACTTTAGCAAATGGTGGAATAAAAGTAAAACCTCATTTAATAAGAAAAGTTGAAGATACTTATGGTAATATTTTATATAAATATAATGAAAAAAAAGAACAAATACTAAACCCTAGCTTAACTTTTATAATAAGCGAAATGTTAACAAGTACATATGATGCTAGCCTTATTGATTATGCTTATCCTACATGTATAAATATGTTAAGCAATATGACTCATAAATATGCCTTAAAAAGCGGAAGTACTGATACAGATGCTTGGGTTATTGGTTATACAAATGGTATTGTCTTAGCAAGTTGGTCTGGATATGATGACAATAAAAAAATTAACTCTAATGTTGTTGGAGGAAATAAAAAATCATGGATAAATGCAATGGAAGATTACTTAAAAGATAAAGAAAGTAAATGGTACAATATCCCTGATAATGTTGTTGCGGTATTAATAGATCCTACAACAGGAAATATTGCTACGAATAAAGATAAAAATAAAAAAATTATGTATTACATCAGGATTGGATAAGACTGATGTAATACATAGTTTTTTGTTCTAATATTAAATACTGATTGATATTATTTTGGGTTCATATTATTGATTGCTGCTCATTAATTATTAATTCCGTGGTGTACATCAGGGCTTGATGTTGTCAAAGGAAGGAATGTGTATCCGTTAGCAAGTCCCCACTGGATTATGCTCTCAACTGCATCAACGCTGAAGCTCTTAATATCGTGCTGTAATACAACGGATACATTATGGCTCTGGATACCATTGATTACATTCTGGTATACCTCACTTGTGCTTGTTGTTCCACCGGCATCGCCGCTTGATACGTTCCAGTCATAGTATTTATAACCTTGGTCAGTAACATCTTTTGCAAGCTCAGTCATAATTCCTTTGCAGTATTTCTTGCTGACAGAATTAGAACTTCCACCTGGGAAACGTACTAATGTTGGACGGCTTCCAGTCTGCGAATATATAATATCTGACATTTCGTTCAAATCATCAAAATAAGCACCAACACTTGAATAGATCTGCTGGTAATTATGGGAAGCACTGTGTATTGCAACTGTATGTCCTGCAGCGGCTTCCTTCGCAATCATATTCTGATATCCGCTGTTTACATTGGTTACAAAAAATGTAACTTTTATGTTATATTTGGCAAGCACGTCAAGAAGCTGCTGTGTGTAAGCACCAGGACCATCGTCGAATGTAAGGTATACAACCTTTGAACCGGGATTGACAGCGGCAGAGTCAGCCTGCTTTACGGCTTCAACAGTTACAGTTCTGTCAATTGAGTTGGTGTTGCCAAATTTGTCAGTAGCTGTATAAGTTAAAGTATAGTCACCAGAACGGTAATTCTTAACTTCACCAGATACTGTTATGCTGTCTGAAATGTCATTGCCGTGGGAATCTGTGGCAGCAGCACCGGTATCTTTGTATTTAGTTCCGGCTTTAATTGTTACATGGCTGTCACCATTGAGTGTGAGTGAAGGAGCAATTCCGTCATTATATTCAACAGTTCTTGTAACAGTTGTCTTATTGCCAGAGGAGTCGCTGACAGTGTAAGTAACGACATTGTCCTTTTCGTGGCGTGTAACCTTATCGGTAATATCACCATCATAATTGTCAGTGGCTGTAAAACCTTCTTCCTTATAAGCTTCACCTGTCTTAGGGTAATATCCCTCAACTGTGTTAAGTTCTATCACGGGAGCAGCTGTATCAACGACTTTAACTTCTCTTGTCTTAGTCGATGAAAGAAAGCCTTTCTTAGCTTTGTAATGTATATGGTATGTTCCGAGTTTAGAGCAGTCTACTTCGCCGCTTATTGATACATCAACAGATTTATTCTTAAAAGAAAGTGTATTATACGAAGCTGAAGCTCCTTCCTCTGTATATGTATCACCATATTCTATTGTTTCGTTTTCTTTTCCATTTACAATGATATTGATGTTAAATAAGGAAAAAAATAAAATTACAAGAAGCAATAGTACAACTACAACAGAAGTAATTACTATTATAAGCTTTTTGTTCTTAAGTTCTTTTGTAATCATAGGTGTTATCTCCTGACTTATTATTCTAACTAGAGCATTATATTCCTTTTTATAGAAAAAATTAACACTTTTTTGAAAAA
>USOK01000159.1 GCA_900556295.1 uncultured bacterium
TCCTTTTTATTAAAGACGTTAAGTCGCTAGGTCGTTAAGACTATAAGTTCATATTGTTAAGTTGTTTTTTATGATTTTATGAAAATTGAAAAGGACTTAACGTCTTATCGCCTTAAAGTCTTAGCGACTTAATCTTACCATAAACATACTCATCAAATCAATCAATTTCTTGTGCATTTTTACATTGTGAACTCTTATGTAATCAACATTTCGTTCAATTGCAAGTGCGTTGATGGCTGTTGTGTATATGTCTTTGTCAAAATTGTCTGCATTTTGCATATTCAGTAAGCTTTTTCGAGAAATTCCGAGCATAATAGGGCAACTCAAACTTTCAAATTCTTCAACCCGACGGATAATTTCAAAATTATCCTCTCTGGATTTCCCAAAACCAATCCCGGGATCAATAATTATGTTTTCAATTCCTTTTGAACGAGCAAAATCAACTTTTTTACGTAAATTTAAAAAGATTTCTTCCATTAAATCGGCATACACTGGCGAATTCTGCATATTTTCAGGCGTCCCTTTTGAATGCTGAACAATCACAGGCACATTGTATTTTGCGATAATGTCTGCCATTTTTTCATCATAATCAAAGCCTGAAACATCATTAATTATATTTGCTCCGGCATTCAAACACTCTTCAGCAACCTCAGAACTTCTCGTATCAATACTCAAAGGAATTTTCCCTTTGGCAAAGTCAATTATCGGAAGAAGTTTTTCTAACTGCTCTTTTGCCGGAACGGCTTTAGAATACGGTTTTGTCGACTCAGCCCCAATATCAACTATATCTGCACCGTCATTGATTAATTCTAGCAAATGCTCTTTTGCCCGTTCAAAGTCGTTGTACATTCCACCATCAGAAAAGGAATTTGGAGTAAGATTGAGAATTCCGACGAGTTGAGTCCCCCTCCTCGAAATCACAGATTTCGGTCCTCCAGCAAGTGGAGGACATAATTTTTCAAGTTCTTCTCCGAGTTTTTTCAACCCAAACGGCTGAAACTTCAGTTTTTCTGCGACTTTTTTAATTTGCGAAACACTTCCGCCTAAAATACAATCGGAATTTTCGATTTTTCCGGTAATAACTTCTCGATGCGTTGCACAATCACACCCGACAGAAAGCGATGTTTGCTTAATTATATTTGCCATAGCAGGTTTTAAAGAATAAATTTTTATATTTTTGTATTCAAATTTTTCTTTAGCTTTGTGCGTATAAGATTTGTCGAATCCAATTTTTTTTAATTCGTTCTCAATATTAGTTTTTTTTATTTCTCTCAAAACAACATCGTGCATAGCTTAAGCATAGCACGATTTTATGTATTTAACAATAATGATTAATTTTTATGGGTTTGTTTTTCTATTACATCTGTTGTTACTTTACTGATGTCTGATAACCCAGAAATCAAGGTCACAAAACCAAAACCATAGCCTAAGAATCCTGCGCCAAATTGGAACAATTTACTGTTGATTAATGGTTTAAGCATTCTAGTGTTTTTAAGTTTAGAACCCCAGTTGATGACTGCATTTTTTGCCCATTTCGCATTTTCGGCAACTTTGCCCCAAAGGCTTTTTGTTTGTTTGGCTACATTTGAAGCTGTTTTGGCGGTATTTGTAACCCCATGCATTCCTTGAGAAACTTTAGATGTTGAACTGAACATATCAAAACCGGATTTTGTAGCTTTAGCTCTTGCGGCTGCTGTTGTTGCAGCAACTGCTCCGCCTCCGGTTACGACTTCTTTTTCTTTCTTTTTTTCTTCTCTAGTGCGAGCTCGGCGTAATCTGGCTTTTTTGCCTGTAAATGCAATATTTTCGTTTAAAGAAATCGACATTATTCTTTCCCTTTTTCGCTATTTTCTTTTATTGCAGTAACACCAGAAGCAATACCGCCTGATGCGCCAACTACGTTAACTGTAGCCTTTTCGTATGTCTCTTTTTTTACGCTTGTAATCTTTTTATAAACAAAGTTGTAAGCTGACTTAGTTTTTCCCCATACGTAAGAAATTCCTTTCCCGATTGCTCCGAAGAATTTCGTAACAGGCTTCCCAAATTTTGTTTTAGCAAATTTTTCAAATTTGGCTTTTGGTAACTTATATGCATCTGATTTCAAAAATTCTGTTTTAACTGTAGTACCGGCTTTTTTCAAGAATTCATTTGTTGCTTTTATTTGTTTATTCAAACCTTTTACGACGTCAGTTTTACCTAATTTTTTGAATGCTCCAATAGATTTTTTAGCACCCCAGCCGGTGGCCATACCTCCTAACAAGCTTGTTGTTACAATTGCACCGCCTTTAATTATTTTTTTTGCAGTTTTAGGAAGTTTGAGCTCGTCATTGTCTGCCAAGTCTTCAAATTCTCGTTTCTGTTCTTCTAATTCGTCTTTTGTACGCTCGTACGTGTCCTCATCAATGTATGGGTCAAAATCATTTTCTTCATTAACTATTTTGCGGTCTGCCATTTTGAATGCAGGATTAAAACTGTTTGAAATTTTTGGTTGTATCGATAACATATTTTTCTCCAATAATTTTTTCACAATAGTAATACGTGTGAAGAAATTTTCTTGCTGTTTTGTTAATAATTTGTTACAAAATGCGAGTTTAAAAGTTTACCCCAAAGTATTGTTGCATATTCAAAGTTATTTGTAAATAAATTTACTTCCTTGGTAAGAGTTTCTTTGAATAAATTCTCTGTCTATTTTGTTCAGACAATCAAATTTTTTAGAAAGCCATAGTGGTGCAATTAATTCAGAACTTAAACCATTCCCTGCTAAGCGGTGAATAGTGGTTTCTTTTGGTAAGTATTCCAAAAAGTCGCAAACTGTCTGAACATATTCATCTTCGTCCATAAAAGAGATTTCCTTATTCTCATACATTTTTGCAAGTTTTGTACCATCAAGTGCACAGAGCATGTGAATTTTTACTCCATCAACTCCTAATTCCGCAAGTTTTTGTGCTGTCTGCATTATCTCGTCATGAGTTTCCCACATGCCGAAAATTATGTGCACACAAACATTTATGCCGGATTCTTTTGTCTTTTCATAAGCTTTTAAAAAACAGTTAAAATCGTGTCCACGGTTTATTCTTTCTAAAGTTTTATTGTGGATAGATTGCAAACCGTATTCAATCCAAGTATAATAATTATCTTTGTATGATGCAATTAGTTTGATTTTGTCATCGTCAATACAATCCGGACGGGTTCCGATAGAAATTCCAACGACATCAGGATGGTTAAGTGCGGAGTTATATATTTTTTCAAGTTCGTTTACCGGTTTGTAAGTGTTTGAATAAGCTTGAAAATATGACATAAATTTTTGAGCTTTAAAACGATTTTTGAGAGTTTCTGCACCAATTTTAACTTGTTCTTCTATAGGCAAAAGATTTGAATGTGCCTGTGAGAAGCTTCCTCCTTCATCGCAAAAAATGCATCCGCCGGTTGAAATTTTACCATCCCGGTTTGGGCACGAAAAACCGGCATCAAGAGTTATTTTATAAACTTTACAGCCGAATTTGTTTTTTAAATGTGCGCTATATTGATTGTAGCGTTTGTCTGTGTTGTTGAACAAGTTATCCCAGCCTTAAATAATTGAAAATATATTGGCGGGATGGGGATCCCGCCCTACAAGTTTATCTTGAAGTCTTATTTGTTTTCTTCTTCGTCATAGATTGGATAAACATAGTGTTCGCCACAGTTTGGGCATACTACTTCTTGTTGTTTGCCATCTTCAACTTTAGCGACTTCAAATAATGTTTTACATCCTGATTGTACGCATCTGATAGCCCAGCTTGGTCTTATTAGTCTTGCCATAATACATTCCTCTTCTTTACTATTACAAAAATATCTTATCATTCTAAGGTAGTTTATGCAAGTCATTAAGATTAAATAACTGGTTAGTAATATTTTTTTCAAAAGCGTTAAAATTATTAAATAAAAGGAGA
>USOK01000160.1 GCA_900556295.1 uncultured bacterium
CTGTTGTTAGCACACATACTGTAATACTCAAAATTGTATATGTAAATGCGTGGAAAAATTGATGATTTCCAAGCATTTCAAAAACTTCTAAAGAAAAAGTGCTGAATGTTGTCAAACCTCCACAAAACCCCGCTGTTAATGCAAGTTTTACGGCAGGTGTAACATCTGCTTTTTCCACAAATAAAACATACAAAAATCCAATAATAAAACTTCCGATTACATTCACTAAAAAAGTTGAGATTGGAAGATTTATTTCAAAATTTTTAGCAAGGTTTAAGCCAACCAAATATCTTGATACAGCACCAATTCCACCGCCTAAAAATATTGCCAAAATATTAGGCATGAACACTCATTATCCCTTCTATGATTTCACAAGCATCCGCAACATACTTAGAACAATTTTCTTTTCTTGCCATACCTTGCAACCCTGCTGACAAAACTTTGCAACAAGTAACTTTGTTTCTCTTTTTGAATTCTTCAACTATTGCTGATGCATTTTGACGTGCTATAGTTTCGTTGCCTTTTGAATTTTCACGTCCAAAATTGTAACCATTAATGAGTTGGGCAGATGCTAATGCACCACAAACACATCCGGATGACATTCCGCCAGAAAAAGCTGTTGCAACAGACAACAATTCTTCCGGACACAAACCGGCTTCTGCTCCTGCCTTAATTATACTTTCAGAACAAGAATACCCACTCTTAAAATATTCTATAGCTTTTTCTTTCATACACATCTCCTTTTTCAGTATTATAACATAAATTTTTGAAAAAACTGTAATGTATACCGTTAAATTTATAAGTGTTTCGTCTTATTCAGAATCTGTTAATGCCAATTGAATAACAATATTTTTAAGCAATTTTGTTATAAATTACTTTTCAAGTAGTTCTTTGGAGTAAGTGAATAAGAGGATAAAAGTTAAGTGAATATGTGCTATGCACAAAATTATTTATTCACTTTCAAAACAGCTCTCCTAAACATATAAATAATCCTTCTAATACTGTACAAATATCCGAAAAACAGCACTGTTGAAGCGCTTATCCAAGCAATTGGACCTGCGTAAAATATTCCTATATAACCAAATTTTATTGCCAAATAAACTGCTGCAAAAGCACGCATTACAAGTTCTGCAATACAAGCAAGGGTTGGGAAAATCGTTTCGCCCATTCCCTGAAGTGCGTTTCTGTAAATGAAAATTTGCCCTAAGAAAAAATAGAAAACAGTACTTATCAAAAGGTATTTGTGCGCAATATTTATGATATCTTTTGTTGCTGTTCCAATAAATGCTCCAATAATATCAGTTCCCCAAAGACGCATTACAAATGCCATAAAAATACTTAAAACGATATTTATTGTAGAAGTTTTTATTACACCAAGCCGAATTCTTTTGAACTTTTTTGCCCCGTAATTCTGTGCAACATAAGCAGCTAAAGCAACCCCAAAGGACATCATTGGTAAAGTTGCAATTTGTTCAATTCTTAACGCAGCAGTCAGTGCCGCAATTACGTTTGAACCAAAAGTATTGCAAACACTTTGGATAATTAAAATTCCTACACCGATTATTGAAAACTGTATTGCCATTGGGATTCCAACTCGCAAATGCTCCCAAGATGATTTGTAAAATTCATTTAAACTAAATTTAAAGTCGTTTTTTTGTAAATGTAAAATCGGAAATTTATATTTGATAAAAATTAAACATAACAAGAATGAAATCCCTTGCGAAAGAATTACGGCAATTGCAGAGCCAGGAACTCCCATATGAAAACATTGTATAAATATCAATGCAAGAATGATATTTATAACAGAAGCAATTATTAAAAAATATAGCGGAGTTTTGCTGTCACCAAGCGCTCTAATTATGCTTGCAAGCAAGTTATACAGAGTTGTCGCAATCAAGCCGATTGTAATAATTTGAACATACCAATATGCGTTGTGATAAATATTTTCCGGTACGTTCATCCAATGCAAAATTGGATTCATAAGTAGGCAACAAATGATTGAAAATACAGAAGTTACAGCTGTACTCAAAACCGTTGAAATTATAACAGAATTTCTAACGCCGTTGATATCTTTTGCCCCATATCTTTGACCGGTTACAACAGCAAATCCGTTTGTCAAACCTACTATTACGAAAGTTACAAGAAAAAATAACGGAGCAACTGCACCTACTGCAGCAAAAGGTTCTACTCCAAGTGTTCTACCGACAATAACTAAATCCGCAACATTGTATAACTGCTGGAAAATATTTCCGATTAAAAGTGGAACAGAAAAAAGTAATATGTGGCGCAGGGGGGTTCCTTTTGTCATATCTGTAATCATAAATGTATACCTGTTTTTATAAGTATTATAGCATGATAATTTAATATTACTCTTATAAAAACCAAAAGAACTACTTGAAAAGTTTAATAATTTATGACAGAATTGCTTAAAAGTTTACTAATGGTATAGGAGAATAATTATGTCAACATTTATTGAAGATGTCTATGCAAGACAAATTTTGGATTCTAGAGGCAACCCTACAGTTGAGGTTGATGTTAAGCTTACTAATGGGATTAAAGGTAGAGCAGCTGTACCATCCGGCGCTTCTACCGGAATTTTCGAGGCACTTGAACTTCGTGATGGCGACAAGTCAAAATATATGGGCAAAAGTGTTCAAAAAGCTGTTGACAATGTAAATAATATTATTGCACCTGAACTTATCGGTGAAAAAGCTTCGCACCAAAAGGAAATTGACACTTTCATGATTGATATGGACGGAACAGAAAATAAATCTAAACTTGGTGCAAATGCAATTTTGGGTGTATCACTTGCCGTTGCTAAAGCTGCTTCAAAAGCTTATGATATGGCACTTTACAGATATTTAGGTGGAATAAACGCACTTACATTACCTGTCCCGATGATGAACATTATTAACGGCGGAGCGCATGCGGATAATAATATTGATTTTCAGGAATTTATGATTGCGCCTGTCGGAGCAGAAAGTTTTTCTCATGCAATTGAGATGGGTTGCAATGTTTTTCACTCATTGAAAAATGTTTTAAAAAGTAAAGGAATGGCAACTTCTGTTGGTGATGAAGGTGGGTTTGCTCCAAACTTGAATTCTAATGCAGAAGGAATTGAAGTTATTCTTGAAGCTATTGATAAAGCAGGCTACAATGCAGACCAAATTAAGATTTGTCTTGATGTTGCATCATCTGAATTCTATGAAGATGGACGATATAACTTAAAAGGCGAAGGGAAATCTTTTGATAGTTCTGAAATGACAGACTTTTTGGCTGAATGGGTAAACAAGTATCCAATCATTTCAATTGAAGACGGTATGGCAGAACAGGATTGGACAGGTTGGGAAATGCTCACAAAACGTGTAGGTTCACACTGTCAGTTAGTTGGAGACGACCTTTTTGTAACTAACACAAGACGCTTGGCTGACGGAATTAAACGCAAAGTTGCAAATTCTATTTTGATTAAGGTTAACCAAATTGGAACTTTGTCAGAGACCTTGGATGCAATCTCAATGGCTCACGCATCTGGATATACAACAATAATTTCCCACCGTTCTGGAGAAACCGAAGATACATTTATTGCAGACTTGGCAGTTGCCGTAAACAGTGGTCAAATAAAGACAGGTTCAGCTTCTCGTTCAGACAGAGTCGCAAAATATAACCAATTGCTAAGAATTGAACAAAAACTCGGTTCAGCAGCAAAATATTTGGGTATTAAAGCTTTTAACGGAGTCAGGTAATAGAGGCGAAGATACAAGGTCTGTATCAAAAGCAGCGAGACAGCTAAGCAAAAGTTAAATTACGGTAGGTTGGGCAGAAAAGCCCAACAACGATATTGTTATTAAATCAACATTGACAGATTCTGAATAAGACGAAAATCTACGCTGGA
>USOK01000161.1 GCA_900556295.1 uncultured bacterium
CAGCACGTTGATTTTTTGTTTTTTGGCGTTTCGGGGGCCAGCCGCTACGTCATGTGCATTTTTAATGCTGACTTCAACGAATTGAGCTGGAAGCTTCCCGATATTGACAACACGATGACCTGGAATCTGCTTTTGGACAGTTCTTCCAAATTTACCGGTGTGCCGGCCTCAAACAAAACAATCAGGGTTCCCGGCTGGAGCGTGCTGGTTTTTGAAATTAAACGATAGAAAACAAGGGGAAATCAGATGGAGGAAAATCTCAGGCTTCTGGCGGAAAAGTTAGGACTTTCGGTGCGCTTTTCCGACGCCGGACTGATTAAAAAAGATTATGAAGTCAGCGAAGACGTTATCCGCTTTATTGCCGACAGTCTGGGATTTAAAGCCTGGACGGCAGATGATGTCAATGTGTCGCTGGCCGAAATAGAACGCCGTCGCTGGATGCAAACGCTGGATACGATTTATGTCGTGGAAGAAGGTGACGTCAGTTTCAGCGCGGTTGTTCCCGTTTCGCGTCTCGGCGCCGCCTTTGATATTATCGCCGCGCCTGAGAATTCCGGCCCCGGCATTTTCGGTCAGCTGTCTTTTCGCGTCAGTGATACCGGCGAGCGCTATGTTCTGGACGGTACGGAATTGGCACGGATAGAGGTGCGCATCAATACGGCGCTGAGTTTCGGCTATTACAGCCTGACCTTTAAGATGGATGAAGACCTTTTCTTTTCGACTTTGGCCGTGGCGCCCCGCCGCTGTTTTGAAAATGCCGCATTGTCCGGCGGCAAGGTCTGGGGTTTCAATATACAGCTCTATTCGCTGAAAAGCGAACGCAATTGGGGTGTCGGCGATTTTACGGATCTGTCCGAACTGGTCAAGATCGCCGCCCGCAGCGGCGCCAATGTCATCGGTCTCAATCCGCTCAACGTGCTGAATCATACCTATCCGGAAGACGCCAGCCCTTACAGTTCGCTGAGCCGCCTGTTTATGAACCCGATATATATCGACATTGAAAATGTGCCGGAGTTTACGCCGTCCGACCGGGAGGATAATCTGGAGCTGATTAAGGAACTCCGCGGCAGCGAACTGATTAAGTATACCGAGGTTTATCGCCTTAAGGTAAAATTGCTGGGCGAATTTTACAAACGGTTCAAGTTCGGCAAGGACCAGAAGCGCCAGACGGATTATCAGCGTTTCTGCGAAAGCAAGGGCGTCGACTTGGACAAGATGGCCGTTTTCCAATGCCTGTATGACGAAAAATGCGCGTCGGGATGGTGCGGCGGCTGGCGGGCATGGGAAAAAGAGTTTCAGAATTTCAACACCGAGGCGATTCAAAAATACATAACTTCGCACAAAGAACGCATAGAGTTCTTTAAGTATATGCAGTTTGAAGCGGAGCGGCAGTTTGATCTGGCGCATCAGACCGCAGTGGAATGCGGCATGCGTCTCGGCTTTTACCGTGACTTGCCGGTCGGCGTCAATTCTGAAAGCACCGAAGTTTGGAGCGATCCGGAACTGTTTATTCCCGGTGTCGACGAAAGTTGATGTAAATTAAATAAACAAAAATATGGCAAGGTAGCTCAGCTGGTGAGAGCGCACGGCTCATACCCGTGAGGTCGAGAGTTCGAATCTCTCCCTTGCTATTTTATTTAGAGGGTTTTGACACCCTCTTTTTTAATGCAAATTTTCTGTGGGTAATGCGTGGGTAATTGCCAAATTGCAACTTAATATCAAAACATTAATCTCTATGTTTAAGAATTCCTCTATTTTCATCATGTTGGTATATCAATCTAACTCTTCTCATAACTTCCTCTTCTTCAATTATTTCAGTAATATTATTAATATAATTTTCTTGAGCTTCCTCATCATGATAATAAATATTTATAATTGCATTTTTATTTGTTATAAATAAATGCTTTAAGATTTTTTTATCTGTTTCATCTAAAGAATGACCAATCACATGAAAAATAGGTTTTCCTGATTTTTGTAACTCATTTAAAAGTTCTTGATAAGCTTCTATTGTTCCATATTTATGTCTTTGGTTATGTTTTCTGAAAACATTAAATTCATAAGGTATAACATTTGATTTATTTTCAAAACTATGAGTCCCTAAAACTAATTTACATGTGTCGTTGTTGCAATTAATCTTTCCATGTACGTAATATGGCTTTATATCAAAATCTTTTCCGTATAATCTTTCACAAGTATCAGTATAGTTAAAACTCAAAACAAATAGACTTTTACATCCACTCTGCAATGAAAGTGTATATTTGGATTTGGTATCCAAATTAGATAAAACTATTTTATCTAAATAATGTTCAAAAGCATAAGTAAACTCTCTTAATTGGTCATATAGGAAGTTTATTAAACCTTTTGAAGTTTTAAAATAAATTTTGTAATTTTCTAAATTCGGATTGGATATAATATAACCTTGTTTACCAAAATCTTGATGGTATCTGTCATCTTGTAAATTGTTCATTATATTAAAGAAGTCAAAGTAAAAACCTCTTTTAAAGATATTTAAAGACTTACAATTATAGTACTGTTTATCTATATTCCAAAATATAACTTTATTTATATGTTCAATAACTTTAAAAATTTCTTCTTCTAGATCTATCCAAGTCTCTCCAAATTCCTCATTAGAATTAACGTTCCTAGTTAGAAAATGTTTTAACCAAACATTAGTTTGGCAAAATTCTTTAAATTCATCAGGTAATTTGTCATTTTGACAGGCTAATAAAAAATCTTTGTAAGTTGTTTTAAGTCCATGAGCTAAATCAAAACCATTTCCAATCACTAAAATATCCATATCCAATCCTTTTTTCTAATTTTATCATAGAAATAAGTTTTGAATTTTAACTTTAACTATTAAAAAATCATAGGACCTTTTAAATTTTGGTATAAATGCATAACATCAGGATGGAATTTTTGTCCGTTTGCTAATCCTGCGAATACTTCTGCAACAAATTCGCAAGGTTGAGAACTTGCATATCCGCTAACACGATAACATACTTCTTGTATTTTAGAATTATTTTTCCATTCTGATATTTTTTCTGCTGAACTAATCTTTGTGTATTGATCATTATTGATATGTAAATTATGATTTATATGCCCTAATTCATGATGTAGTACATAGTTCTGTGTTGTATATAATGCTGTATCTTCAGGTACTATAATTTTTTTCCCTTGAGCTTCCACATTTTTGAATATTTCTTGTAAATATCCAAGTTGTTTTTCTTTTGATAAATTTGATATTTCTGCTCTTGTTTTAAATAAGCCACAGCTTTTTAAAACATTTTGATTTTCACCTATTTTCATTATATTTTCAATTGTTAATATAGGATAATTACGTACCTGATTTACAAGATTTGCATAGTAATTCATACTTGTTCTATGAAATTTGAATTTATAATCAAGAGGCCAATTTTTGTTGTATTCATTTAATCTTGTTTCAAAGACTTTACTTTTTGAATTTGTTAGAAATTTGGCTATTTTATATTTTCCATCAGGTTGACGTGAAATTAAACCTAAATCTAAAAATTTTTGTAAATTGTTCTGAATATTTTCATCAATATGTGTCAAGTAGTCTCTATTAACATGTAATACGTTGTCTCTTGTTACACAAGCAACACCTTGTTTACGTATTAAACCATTTATTCTTACCGGTTCGAATCGAATTTCGTTTGGAAGAACAGCTTTTCCTTTACTTTTGGCTAATAAATCATACATTGCTGATTTGAATATTTCAAAAATAGGTTTTTCTTCTTCTTGTATTCCAAAAACAGGAATCTGATTAATATGGTTTAAAAAAATTTGATTTGTTCTTGTTATTCCTGTTCCGGCTCTTGAAATAATAGGAGAATTAACAAAATGACAGTTATTGAAAGAATCAATGCAAAC
>USOK01000162.1 GCA_900556295.1 uncultured bacterium
TATCTCAATATCTATATTATCAAAATTTTCTAACAAAAGCAACAAAATCATTTAAATATAATTTAACATTCAAAGTTTTTTGAATTTCACTTGTGATAAAATCTTAATTATGGATGAGAATACACAATTTGTACCACTTCACTTGCACAGTGAATTTTCACTGTTAGATGGTGCTATCAAACTAAAAGAACTATGTAAATTTGCCAAAGAAAACAACATGCCTGCAGTTGCAATTACTGATCACGGGGTTATGTATGGCGCTTTGGATTTATATTTGGAAGCAAAAGAAGCTGGTATTAAGCCGATTATAGGTTGTGAATTTTATGTCCATTCCGGTCCGCTTGATGAGCGTGATGCACATAACAACCCAAGATATCACCTTATTCTTTTAGCCAAAAATAATACCGGCTATATGAATATGGTAAAACTTGCATCTGATGCGGCTTGCAAAGGTTTTTACATGAAGCCTCGTATAAATTTTGAGCTTCTGAAAGAGCGTCATGAAGGTTTGATTTGTTGCTCGGCTTGTTTGGGCGGCGAAGTTTTGCAACATCTTCTAAAAGGTGATTATGAAGGAGCTAAGGCGGTTGCAAAACGTTATAAAGATTTGTTTGGGGATGATTATTATATTGAGCTTCAAGACCATGGTTTGGAAGAGCAAAAACGCACAAACCCTGATTTAATTAGACTTGCAAAAGAACTTGATATCAAAATGATTATCACAAATGACTCTCACTATTTGAAAAAAGAGGACGCTGACTGGCATGATACGTTGTTGTGTATGCAGACTCAGTCAATGAAAGATGAAGAAAATCGTTTTCATTTCCCGAATAATGAGTTTTATGTAAAAACAGTTTCCGAAATGCGAGATGCGTTCAAGTGGATGGATTCTGAAACATTCGATCAGTGTGTAAAAAACACAGTTGATATTGCAGAGCAATGTCACGTTACAATCAAGTGGGAAGCTCCGTTACCGGATTTTAAAGTTCCGCCTAACCATACGACAGATTCTTATTTGGAAGAACTTGTTATGCAAGGTTTGAAAAGAAAATATGGCGAAGAAAATATTAATGACGAACTCAAAGAACGTGTAAAATATGAGCTTGGAATTATTGAAAAAATGGGCTTTTCGGCATATTTCTTGATTACTTGGGACTTTATCCACTTTGCCAAAACCCATGATATTCCGGTTGGTCCGGGTAGAGGTTCGGCGGCCGGTTCGGTTGTTGCTTATGCGCTTGATATCACAGATCTTGACCCTATTCGCCACCATCTGTTGTTCGAAAGATTTTTGAATCCGGAACGTTTCAGTATGCCCGATATTGATACCGACTTTTGTATCGAAAAACGTGGCGAGGTAATTGATTACGTAGTAGACAAATATGGTGCCGACAAGGTTTGTCAGATTATTACGTTCAGCACGCTTGCTGCAAGGAACGCTTTCAAAAGTGTTGCACGTGTATTTGGAATGGAGTATGCAAAGAGCAATAAAACAGCTTCGTTGATTGAAGATACAATTTCCGGTTCAATGATTGAGGGCTCTGAGCTTAAAAGACTTTATGACGAAGACCCTGAGATAAAGCGAGTAATTGATACTGCAAAATGCGTTGAGGGCATAAAATGCGGTATTGGTATGCACGCAGCAGGGGTTATTATCTCATATAAACCATTAGACCAAATCGTTCCGGTTCAACCGTCAAAAGATGGAATTATTATTACGCAATACCACAGAGAAATCCTGGAAAAGATGAAGCTTTTGAAGATGGACTTTTTGGGCTTGCGTAACTTGACGATGATACACAAGACAGTCAAACTGATTAAAAAATGTCAGGGAATTGATGTTGATATCAACCATATTCCGCTTGATGATAAACCGACTTATGACATGCTTGTTCGAGGCGAAACAGTTGGCGTTTTCCAGCTTGAATCTTCCGGCATGACGAGTTTAGTTAAGAAATTGAAACCCGACGTATTTGAAGATTTAGGCGCTTTGGTTGCCTTGTTCCGTCCAGGACCTCTTGGTTCAGGTATGGTTGACGATTTCGTAGAAAGAAAACACGGTCGCCAGGCGATTACTTATGCCCACCCAAGACTTGAACCAATTCTTAAAGATACTTACGGGACAATGGTTTATCAGGAACAGATTATGCAAATCTTCCAGGTTATGGCAGATTATTCTCTTGGTCAAGCCGATCAGGTTCGTCGTATGATGGGGCACAAAGACCCGGAAGCGATGGCTGCTCAGGAAGGTAAACTTATTGAGGGATCTGCAAAATACGGTATGAAAGCCGAAGATGCGAAAAAGTTGTTTAACCAAATCCAAAACTTCGCTGCATATTGCTTTAACCGTGCGCACTCATCAGCTTATGCGTTTGTGTCTTACCAGACAGCTTATTTAAAATGTCATTATCCTGTAGAATACTTGTCAGCACTGTTATCCAGTGTTGCGGGTGATCAAGAAAAGACTCAGGCTTATATTGAAGAAGCTTTGAAATACGGAATTAAAGTTCTTCCGCCAGATATTAATAAGTCTTTCCTTGAATACGCACCAGATGGCAAAAACATTCGTTTCGGCTTAGCATCTATTAAGCAAGTCGGTGAGGCTATTATTGAAGAAATTATTAAAGAACGAGAAGAAAACGGTGATTATAAATCGATTTACGATTATATTAAACGTCTTGACACAAAATGTTCAAATAAAAAGACTCTTGAAGGCTTGATTAAAGCCGGTGCATTTGCAACTATTGAAAAAAGCCGCAAACAACTTTGGGATAATATCGAATATATTACATCAACTGCGACAAAAGAGTCTAAGGCAAAAGAATCAGGTCAGGGAAGTTTGTTTGACATGCTCGGAGATACATCAGCAATAGAGGAAGCAAAATTCCAGCTTTCGGGTTCTGATGAGGAGTATGATGCTAGAACTTTGCAAAACTTTGAAAAAGATTTTTTGGGGTTTTACGTAACAAGTCACCCGCTATCAACAATTAGAAGTAAATTACCATTCTTAATGACGCATAAAATCACAGAGATACCTGAGCAACCAAATGACAAAATTGTTACAATTTGCGGACTTATCACTGCAGTGAAACAAATTCCAACGAAAAAAGATCCGACAAAATTTATACGATTTATTACTGTCGAAGATTTGTCAGGGAAAATTGAAGTTATTGCATTTAACAGAACAATTCAAGAATATGGTGATTTTTTACAAAATGAACAAAGAGTAATTATTTCTGGGAAAGTTAGCAGGCGTTCTGACGACGAACCGCCGACATTACTTGTAGAAAGTGTAAAAACTGTTGACAACTCAAACATTTTTACAATCACCTTGAATGATGACTTTAAGTTTGAAGAAGTAGTTTTCTTGAAAAACATCCTTTGTCAGCATGCCGGTTCAGATCCAGTAACATTTAAATTAAAAGACTTGGAAGGAGATGTTAAAGTACTTGCTGCATCAATGTTTTGGGTTGCTAGTTCAAATGAACTTGTAAACATCTTAAAAAAACAATTTGGTGACAGATTGGATATTAACATTCGATCTTTAGACAGCACCGAAAAGGAAGAACAAGTCGCATAAGAAAAAATTAAAAGAATTCGCAAAAAGCGAGGTATTTATACCTACATAAACACTTAAAAAAACAATTCCCAAAAGCTTGAAAAAGCATATAAATTACTACGTTGTTTGACAGAAGATGAATAATAAAAATTTTTCTAAAAAAATACTTGCAAAAAAAAATCTTTTATGTAACAATAGAGAAGTACCCAATGCGGGGGTAATTCAGTGGTAGAATGCTTCCTTGCCAAGGAA
>USOK01000163.1 GCA_900556295.1 uncultured bacterium
CTGAAAATCTCCTTAACATAGCGATTAATGGGGCGGGTACCTATGGAAAAATTTTTATTTTATTATAGTTTTAGCAAACAGATGAAAAACTGCAGGAAGAAGAACTGCAAGATGCACTCGCTCCTCCTGAAAACCCGCAATCTCCACCACCAGCGAATGAGCCGCTGTCAGATGATGAAAAACCACCTTCCGATGATAAGGTTGATACTGCGCTAGAAAATCCACCTAAAAATCCTCCGTTATAAGCAACTGTATCTCCGCAATCGGCATATTGAGTGTAATCCACAGAGAATGGATTGCTAGATGAAAACATGTCATATACTTTGGTTTCAAATAAACTCTGAAATTGGTTCATTGCTAAAGAACCTGCAGTTTCTATTGATTCGGAAGGTTTTGTGCTTCTGATATTATTAGTTCTTGTTTGTGAAGAATTAGCTAAGATGTCGTTCATTATCTGTGCTCCTATTAATATCTCGTGTACATTTATATAAACAAATATTTTTTTTCTCAATTTCAGCATGCGCCTCTTTCGTTACAATACTTAACACAATATATCAACCGATAGATTTATAATCTTAAAACTCTTGGTTGATGTGCATTTCAATTATCTACAGTATCGTATATGTGTGAGGATAGGATATGTTTAAGAAAATTTTACTTACATTAATATTTGTTTTAGCTGGCGCAAGTGCCTTTTCAGCAGATAATTATTTAAACTCTGTTGTAATTGATAATGTCGATGGTGAGACATCTGTTGTGCTGCGCTCAGATGAAGTAGCAAAAGTTAAAAGAGAAATAGAGTCTCCAAATAAAATCGTTATTAATTTGAAAGGGATTAAGCAATCGCCTGATATTAATACAATGTATAAAAATACAACTAAAGTAAAAGGTCTAGCTATTCAGAGTAAAAAAAATGATGAGTTAAAGATTTACATAGAGGCTCCCGAAATTGCAAAGGCAAACGTTGTATTTGAAACCCCGAATTCAGCTCCATTGACTGTTTCAAGTGCAGTTAGTGAAGGGAAAGTTTTATGGTGCATAATTTCAATTTGCTTGCTTTTAATGGTAATGCGTTCTGCGAAGAATGTGAAACCAAAAACACCTGCAAAACCTGATATAAATGAAATAATTAAAGAAAGAGAAAAGGCTTTGTACCAAAATTTCAAGAAAGAAGTTGCAACAATGCCAAGTATGAATTACAGATTAAAAGGCTATTCAAAGCATGTCTTGAAAGGTGAAACAATTAGAAGCTATGAAAGTAGAATGACAACAAGAGTATAGTCCATAAAGGTAGATGCGTAGCTTTTTAAATTTAAGTGAATTTGGCTTGTTTAGGTAATTACTTATTCAATATTTCAAAAGCTGTTTCTACTATATTAAGGATATCAAATGGTGTTTCTTCTCCATTATGACTAGACAGCCAAATTAAATACTCAATATTGCCAGAAGGTCCTTTAATTGATGAAAATGTTAGACCATTTATTGTATAATCAAGTTCTTTAGCGCAGGAAATAACGTTTGCTATAACTTCTTGATGAACTTTTTTATCTCTAACAACCCCACCTTTTTCAACTTTTTCTTTGCCTGCTTCAAATTGGGGTTTGATAAGAAGTATCATTTCATGAAAATCTGGAGCAAGTAAATTTTTTAAGTTCTGCAAAACTTTTGTTAACGAAATAAAAGATAGATCGCTAACTAATAAATCTGCAATAGTTTCACCTTCGGAATAAATTTCTTCAAAAGCACAATTTTTTAGGTTAGTGCGTTCAATTGTCTTAACACGACTATCCGAGCGAATTTTCCAGTCAAGTTGCCCATAACCGACGTCAGCAGCATAGACAAATTTGGCACCGTTTTGAAGCAAACAGTCAGTAAATCCTCCGGTTGAAGCTCCTGCGTCAAGGCAAATTCTTCCATCAATTTTTATTGGAAAAGTATCCAAGGCCTTTTTTAGCTTAAACCCGCCACGAGAAACATAAGGCATTGATTTTACAACGATTTCATATTCTTTCGCAGGGTTAATTTGAAAACCGGCTTTTGTGATATATTCATCGTTAATTTTGACATGCCCTGCTAAAATAGCAGCAGCAGCCTTGCTTTTTGTTTCAAAATAGCCTAAATCCGTGAGATATTTGTCCAATCTTTCTTTCATAATTCTAAATTATCATAAATAAAATTTAGTTTGTAGTAAAATTAAACTATGATTAAGTCAGATGTTATAAAAATAAAAAAAATAGAAAATTTTGATAGTGATTATGTAGAACAGGAATTGTCTAAATTATTTTCGTCAGTAATTCGCTGGGCGATTGTTGATGTTCAAGAAAACGATTTAGTTATAAGTGTTTCTTATGAAATGTAATATATATTAATACATATTAGTTAATAATTTGCTTTTGAAAATTGTCTGGTGTACACTTTTTATTAGTACATTGCCGGGTCGGAATTAAAAACCTTACCGGCGGGCTGACAGTGATAGGGTCGCTGAGCCCTAAAAACAAATTAAGGAGAATTTGAAATGGCACCAAAAAACTTTTCATTTACTTCCGAATCAGTTACGGAAGGACACCCCGACAAAGTTTGCGATCAGATTTCTGACGCAATTTTAGACGAGTTTTTGACGAAGTATCCACAATCTCGTGTTGCTGCTGAAACTACAGTTACAACAGGCATGGCTCTTGTTTGTGGAGAAATTACATCTGACTGTTACGTTGACATTCCGTCAGTTGTAAGAAACACTATTAAAAATATCGGTTACACTGAAAGTGAAGGCGGTGGCTTTGACTTCAACACTTGTGCAGTTTTGACAAGTATTGATGAACAATCTTGTGACATTGCTTGTGGCGTAAACAAAGCGCTTGAATCTCGTTCTGACAATGCAGATACATCTGTTTCTGAAACAGAAGATATCGGTGCAGGCGACCAAGGTATTATGTTTGGTTACGCTTGTAATGAAACTCCGGAACTTATGCCTTTGCCTATCAGCTTGGCTCACAAACTTTCATACAGATTAGCTCAAGTTAGAAAACAAGGTATTTTATCATACCTTAGACCTGACGGAAAATCTCAGGTTACTGTTGAATACGTTGATGGAAAACCTTCAAGAATTCACACAGTATTGATTTCAACACAGCACGACGACATAATCGATGGAATTTCTGACAACGCTCAAATTCAAGCTAAAATCAGAGAAGATATCAAAAAATATGTTATCGATTACGTTTTTGAAAATGAAACAATTAAATTAGATGCTGAAACTAAAATTCTTGTAAACCCATCTGGACGTTTCGTAGTAGGCGGTCCACAAGGTGATGCTGGCTTGACAGGACGTAAAATTATTGTAGACACTTACGGTGGCTACTCTCGTCACGGTGGCGGAGCTTTCTCAGGAAAGGATCCAACAAAAGTTGACAGATCAGCTGCTTACGCATCTCGTTATGTAGCTAAAAACGTTGTAGCTTCAGGTTTGGCTGAAAAATGCGAAATTGAATTGGCTTATGCAATTGGCGTTGCAGAACCTATTTCAATTATGGTTGATACTTTTGGAACAGGTAAAATTTCTGATGACGAAATTTCAGAACTTGTTGCTAAAAATTTCGATCTTAGACCGGCTGCTATTATTAAAAACTTTGATTTAAGAAACTTACCGGCTAAAAATGGTGGTAAATTCTATCAATTGTTGGCAGCTTACGGTCACATGGGCAGAACAGATATTGATGTTCCTTGGGAACACACAGACAAGGCGGAAGCTTTGAAGTCTCAAGCTTGTTCTTGCGGTTGTTGCTCATGTTCTTGTAAATAAATT
>USOK01000164.1 GCA_900556295.1 uncultured bacterium
AAAGAATTACAAGAAAAAATTAGACAAATGTTATATGGTGAAAATATAATTTCTGCAGGCAAAGAAAAAGATAATGCGTTTGTATTAAAACAATTAATTGGTGGTTTAAAAGATGAAAAACGAGCGTATACTACAGGAGCTTTTTCAGAAAAATATATGAATAACATATTAGGAAAAGATTTAAATGGGTTGGTGGCAAAATCAGAGTTAAACGCAACTCTTTATGGAGAAGCCATAAAAGTTTTAAAACAAGAACTTCGTCATACTCGGTTAAATCAAGTAAAACGATTCTTTGGATTAAAACCCAATACCGCACGAGAACAGGCTATTATTAAACAACAGCAAGTTACTGAAGTTGAAAAATTGGATTTTGCTAAAGTGGCAAAGGCTGATTCTAATAGTAAAGTTAAGGCAAAATTGTTTGAAAATAACAAATAATAGCCGGTATCACTGACTTCGCAATCTATCTGAATAAATCTTGACTATTCAAAAAACATCATTACATATATAATATAAGGAGTTTATATTATGAGCAATGTAGTTTTTGAAGGTCTAGATGTTATTTACCCTGCAACTGACGGTGTTGAAAAATATGAAACATACAATTTGGACGATCCTTTCATTCTTTCGATTTTGAGCAGTTTTGAAAATCAAGAATTAATGAATCAAGACTTTTTAGAGTTCTTTACAATCTAATTGATAATGTGTACTACTAAAAGCGAATTGGATAGTCTTTAGGAAATTCCATTCCGTTCTGAATAAATAAATCCGAACAAACATAGTATTTATTATCAAATAACTGACCATGCACAACATTAGGGCTTCCAGTTTTGCAAGCAGAAAGTAGTTGTTCTCTTGTCCATTTTGCTCTTGTTGCATTTATTAACGGTGCAAAACGAGTTTTACAATTTTTTGCATACCAACAATCTTTGTACGGTTCAAATATAAAAGCATCACGTCCTATAAGCAGACCTTTTCTTTCATTTGGAACAATAAAAATGTGTCCGTTATATACAAAACATAGAACACCATTGTTTAATCTAAATGAGAAACCATACCGTATTCCAGGGCCAATTTGAATTTTATCAGAGTCAGAAAATTTTCTCGCAAATTTCATTTGTGGGTATATTTGCGCTGTTTTCACATTCTCACTAATAAAAGTTTCATAAATCCATTTACTGTAATTATAGGAATCACATTCCTTACCTGTCATAACTTTATAACTTGGGCATAAGTCACTAGTCCATTCTATACTTTTTTCTATTTCTGATTTTTGAATAGCATTGTCTAAAATGGAAAGTGTAGATTTTAGTTTTATTTGTGTAATATTTTTCCTATAATTTGAGAGTACTTGAGGAACCAATATGACAGAAATTATCCCTAATATTCCTAGCGTAATCAAAATTTCTGCAAGAGTAAAACCGAGTTTTGTTTTATTACTTTTCATAGTGGAATTATAAATAAAAGAATAAATATAGTCAATATATAATACTACACTATGTATTATTATATACTGTTTATTGTAGCCTAAAATACTCTTATTATTAATATATGGACGATAAAGAACTTTTTAATCTCATAGGGCTAAATGTGCGAGTTGAACGAACTATTAAACAATTAACTCAGGCTCAACTTGCCGAAAAAATAGATGTTCACGAAAAATATATTGGAAAAATAGAAACAGGCAAGCAAAATGTTACAATAAAGACGCTTAACAAGATTGCTTGTGCTTTGGATATTGATATCGTAAAACTTTTAGAAAAACGCTAATTAAACAAATTCAATTGAGGAACTTCGACTGTCGGAACATCCCCACTCTTTTTTCGAGTTGCAAGGTTGTTTGAATAATCTTTTTGCATTCTTGTCATCAATTCTTGCGAACGCTTGATTACAACCGATGGAAGTCCTGCCATTTTTGCTACTTGGATACCATAACTTTTGCTCGCTCCGCCTTGAACGATTTTTCTTAAAAATTCGATTTCTCCGTTTTCTTCTGTTATTGTAATTCTATAATTTTTGATTTGCGGATAAGTTTTTGTCATTACGTTCAATTCGTGGTAGTGCGTTGCAAAAATACATCTTGCTTTGATTTTTGTTGCAATGTATTCCGCAACAGACCAAGCTATCGCAACCCCGTCGTAAGTGCTTGTGCCACGTCCGATTTCGTCTAACAAAATAAAGCTTCTGTCTGTAGCAGAGTTCAAGATGCAAGCAGTTTCAATCATTTCTACCATAAATGTAGATTGTCCGAGAGTCAAATCGTCAGATGCGCCGACACGTGTGAAAATCTTGTCGATAACTCCGATTTTTGTGAAATCTGCCGGAACCCAAGATCCGATTTGTGCCAAAATTGCAATAAGGGCATTTTGTCGCATGTAAGTGGATTTACCGGCCATGTTAGGACCTGTCAAAATCATAAACTGTGTTGCATCAATAGAATTACATTTTAACTCTAAATCATTCGGAACGTATTCGCCAAGCGGTAAAATTTTCTCTAAAACAGGGTGACGGCCGTTTTTAACAATAAAGTCGTCAGACTCATCAATAATTGGTTTGCAGAAATTGTTTTCAGAAGCAACATCGGCAAGAGCTGTAAAAACATCACATTTTGCGATGCACTCTGCGATTTCTCTGATTTTTGAAACAAATTCTTTTGAATATTCTCTAAAATCGCAGAAAAGTTTGTATTCCAATTCGGTTGATTTAAATTTAGCAGAAAGAACGTCATCTTCGTGCTTTTTCAATTCTTCAGTGATAAATCTTTCACCGTTTGTTAATGTTTGTTTTCGAATATAGCCATCTGGAATTTGATTTAAGTAAGAATTTGAAATTTCAATAAAATAACCAAAGAGTATGCAGAAGAGAGTGTCTTTGACTCTCTTCTGTTTTGTTCTATCTTGTCTTTTACTCGATATTCTTGCTTTATTAGTTGTTAATACGTTATAGTCCCCAAAGCAATTTCAAAGAATGAATGGAGGGCTGTTGTTCTCTTGTATAGGAGTTGAGAATCACGAGACAAGGTATGAGAACATTCGGCTTCGTTTTTGCAGCTTGGTTAGGAGCCATGCCAATGCAAAGGAGATTACAAAAGCACAAGAGATTATAATGCCTTTAGATGCTCCGTTGGTAAATATCACCAAAGAAAGCAACATCAGCACATACATGTGCATGTAATATATCCAAGCACTTTCGTGTCGCATGGTAAGAAAAGTAGGCCGGGGTTTACATTTGATTGCAAGGGCTATAATAATAAGAGCCAAACCGCCTGTAAGCTCCCATAATGGCATTGTAAGAACTCGCAATACATAACTTAAGCAAAGTAGCAAAGCCGCGAAAATATACCTGTTGATTTTTATATTCGCCTCATATTTCTTAAGATAATACCCACAAAGTATAAATCCGCAACCGCCAAAGGCACATTGAGGAGTATATGTGAAAAGTTTCGGGAATAAATCGCTGTGAAGTAGATACAAAGACGATGCAGCCAAAGCACAAATATAGATAATGTGTACAAAAGCACGAAGCCTTTGTCTATTAGGCAGAAAACTCTCTATGAGGAAAAATATTGCTTGGGCATATAAAAACCAAAGTGGCCATGCATAAGCTTCTTCTCCATAGAGTAAAACGTTGATGATATATACAACAACGCTCTTTGCGTCAGGAAATCCACTGTATAATTGTAATGGGAAATAAATAAGCATCCAAATTGCCCATATCCGAAGCATTTTCATTCCTCGGACTCGTAATTTGTCCGGAGAATTGATGATTTTGTAAGCAAAATAACCGGATACAATA
>USOK01000165.1 GCA_900556295.1 uncultured bacterium
CAAATAAATATTTGATGCAGGTAATTTTTTTTGTGCAAATTTCCCATAATAATCCATTTTTGCGGAACGAATAGCATCTTCCAGTCTAAGTATGAAATACCTTTTTGGGTGATTAATCGGAATATATTCTGTGAATTGTTTTTTTACGGTTCCTTCAATTGTTAGAAAATCTGGTGAAATACTATTATTTCTGCTTATTTTTATATTATTTTCAGCTCATAAAGGTTGTTGGGTAAAACTTAGATGTGAAAATATTTGCTGGAGCGTTTGGTGATGTTGGTGCAATTGTGATTCCTAACAAATTTTTATCAATATTGTATGAGCTAAATTTTGGCATAAGCGGATTTAAATCGTCATCCCATTGCCACCCTTCACCCCATTCTGTGCTGTCAAAAATATAATCATCTACAAATATTGCTTTTGGAGAAATTATTCTTTTTTCTTTAACAGCAGTTTCAAATATATTATTCAAACCTGACGAAGTTAAAAAAGGATCTCCTGCAAGTTTTAAAAACAGTTCGTTGTTTGTACTTTTATATAATTTGGTTGAAAACTTATAGTCTTTCCCGAGAGTGTCTGTTGAAGCTGTAAGGGTTACAATTTTCAATGTTGACGCAGGCATGGTTGGTCGTTTACTGTTTTGTTCGTACACAATTTCCCCTGTTTCAATATTTTTTACAGAGATAGAAACACCACTCTTATTAATTCCCGATTGTGAAATTGTTTTGTCGATTGAGTTGGCAAACACAGAGTTCTGCAGACATAATAATGCTAATGTTAAAAGAATTGTTTTTGTTATATTTTTCATACAGTTTTAACCTCGTAAGCTTCTCTTATATCGTTAATACAAGTACATTTGTTTCGGAATTCATACATTGGGGCAAATTCTAATATTGCATTCATAGCACCCTCTTTTTGGTCTTTGATTTCGGTAACAGAGTCGCCTTTGTAGTCGATAATTCGGGAATGTCCGATATTCCATTCATCACCTTCAATATGACCAGACTGAGTTAGTGCTATCATATACGTCTGGTTTTCTACAGCTCTGCAGCGAGTCATACATTCCCAAGGTATAGGTTTTTTTAAGCCCCAAGCCGCGCAATTTACGAACAAATCTACTCCTGCTTTTCGATATGCACGATAGATTTCTGGAAATCTTATGTCATAACATATTGTTAAACCAGTTTTAACTCCTTCAATATCAATCATAACAGGAGATTCCCCAACTTCAACATATTTCCCTTCATTGCTTCCGTAATATGAGAATAAATGGTTCTTAGAATATGTTGCAATTAATTCTCCATGTCTGTTTAGAACAGGGCAAGTATTGTAGTAATGGTTATTAATTTTTGTAATAAAACTTCCGCCAATAACCCAACTTTTATAATCTCTTGCTATATCTGACAAAAATTCGATAGTTTGACTTGTTGAAATTTCTTCTGCATTTTCTCGAAAGTGTTTTGGAGACCAGCCTACAGACCAAACTTCCGGTAGTACTATTACGTCTGTACTTCCCTTTATATCTCTTTTGGCAATTTCTTTTACTTTGTTAAAGTTTGCTTCTTTGTTTGCAATTTCTGCAGACATTTGAATAGCAGTGACATTCAAAAATTTTTCTTTTTCCATTGTTTTTGTTTTTTAGCCTCGTTATAAATTTCTGGCGCTTTAGCCTCCAAATCAAGAAGAGCTATTTTTACATTTTCTCTAATCTGAGCAAGCTCTTCATTTGATGCGTCTTTTGTTACGTATATTGGTTCTCCGTATAGGTTTAGGATATTGCAATCCCCCAGAGGAGTTTTCATTTTGTCCCAAGATGGCAAACTTACAAATGTTTTTTGCGGAGAATACCAAAATGCTGGGATTATTGGAGCTCCTGACATTTGAGCCAATTTTATTGCTCCATTTTTAACTTTGTGTAAAGGTCCACTCGGCCCGTCGATCATAATTCCAACGCATTCGCCGTTTTTTAATCGATTTAACATTTGCATTGTTGATTCGACAGCTCCTTTTTTGTTTGAAGAGCCTCGAACAACCTTAAACCCCCATTTTTCTACTGCACGAGCCACAATTTCACCGTCAATTGAGTTACTGATTAATATACTTAGGTGGGCTTTGTCCTCAATTCCGTGTACCAAAAATTGGTTTGCATGCCACATTACATAAATGCATGGGGCAATATTTGGGTTGTTGTATTCGTATATATGCGTAAACTTTTCTTGTAAACGCATCATAGTGTATACAGTGTTTGCCAATAAATCAATGTTTTTGTCATTAATAAGTCTTACCATGCTTTGATTATATCATGAAAACTTGCACAAAATCTTTTTTGAGGTATGATTATGGCACATGTATTAATATATATAAAGGAAATAGGTAAAATGAAAGTAACTTTAGAAAAAGAAAAAGAAAATGTTGTAAAATTAGATATTACAATTCCTGCAAAGGATGCAGCGGATGCTTATAACAAAGCAGTTAATACAATTTCAAAATATGTAAATATTGATGGATTCAGAAAAGGAAAAGCTCCTCGTGCAGTTGTTGAAAGACACGTAGGAACTGAAAGAATTAAACAAGAAGCTATTGAAAACTTGATGCCAAAAGCAATTAACCAAGCTGTTGTTGATAACAATCTTGATTTGATTGCTCAGCCATACATCACAAGCTACAACTTCAATATTGGTGAAGATTTGACAGTTACTGCAAAAGCGGAACTTAGACCAGAAGTAACTTTAGGACAATACAAAGGCTTGACTCTTGAAGTTAAAGATTCTCCTGTTGAAGAAGATGCTATGCAAAAATCAATCGACAGACTTCTTGAACAACACAGTACACAAGAAACTGTAATCGACAGACCTACAAAAGATACAGATATTGCTGTGATTGATTTTGAAGGGACTGCTAATGGTGAAAAAATTCAAGGCGGCGACGCTAAAAATTATCCGCTAGATTTGGCGCATTCAAACTTTATTCCAGGTTTTGCAGAACAATTAGTTGGTAAAAATTTGAATGACGAATTTGATATTAAAGTAAACTTCCCGGAAGATTATCATGATGAAAAATTGAAAGGTCAACCAGCTACTTTCAAAATTAAAATTAATGAAATTAAAGAAAAGAAATTGCCTGAGTTGAATGATGAATTCGCTCAAAAAGTAGGATCTTTCAAGACAGTTGATGATTTGAAAGCTGATATTCAAAAGTATTTGGAATCTCAACGTGAAAGAACTAACAAAATGAATTCTGAAAATGAAGTTTTTAAAACTGTCATTGATTCTTCAAAAGTTGAAATACCACAATCAATGATTGATAGAGAAGCGAATTCTTTAAGAGAGGAATATAAGCAAAGACTTGCTGCTCAAGGTATTAACTGGGATGCTTTAGTAAAAGCTCAAGGTGAAGATCAATTGTTGAAAAACTTGGATGAAGATGCATTGGTAAGAATTAAAAATTCACTAGTAATTGATAAAATTGCAAAAGAAGAAAATATCAAGCTTGAACAAAAAGATTTAGAAGCTAAATTCTCTCAGTTAGGTGCTGCATACGGTTTGAAACCTCAAGATTTAATTAAACAATTAGGACAAAATCCGGAAATTTTAGCATCAATTTCACAACAAGCTATGAATGACAAAGTAAAAGAATTCTTAATGGAAAACAACAAAGTTGAAATCAAATAGTTTGTTTGAAAATTAAAAAATAATATATGTGCCGTATTTACTACGGCACATTATTTGATTAATATAGTAAAGAAATTTATAATGATATTATAAGGAGAAAAA
>USOK01000166.1 GCA_900556295.1 uncultured bacterium
AACTTTTTACACAAAAAGTTCCCGCAGTCCGCGCAGGACATAAAAAATCAACATTTATAGCTTCTGAATAAGACGAAAATACAGATTACGAAGATTGAATATTTTCTCTTTCTTATGTATTCTCTCTTTTTATGTTAAAATTTTATCAAGCGAGGAATTTTTATGAAAAATATTTTGGTAACAGGTGGCGCAGGTTTTATAGGTTCACATCTATGTGAAAAATTGCTTGAACAAGGTAATCACGTTTTGTGCTTAGATAACTTTTTTACCGGCTCAAGAAAAAATGTTGAACATTTGCTTGATAACAGGGAGTTTGAACTTATTAGGCATGATATTATTGAGCCAATAATTTTAGAAGTTGACCAAATTTATAATCTTGCTTGTCCTGCAAGTCCTATTCATTACCAATTTAATGCGATAAAGACGATCAAGACGAATGTTATTGGTGTTACGAATATGCTTGATTTGGCTGACGAAACAAAAGCCCGAATTTTGCAAGCTTCTACAAGTGAAGTATATGGCGATCCGATTGTTCACCCACAAAGGGAAGATTATTGGGGAAATGTAAATCCTATTGGCATAAGGAGCTGTTACGATGAAGGTAAACGTGTTGCAGAAGCTTTGATGATGGATTATCACAGGCAACATAATGTGGATATTAGAATTATCAGAATTTTTAACACTTATGGTCCGAGAATGGCGCAGAATGATGGGCGAGTTGTTTCTAATTTTATCATTCAGGCATTAAAAAATGAAGATATTACAATTTACGGCGACGGTTCT
The DNA here is from genome assembly GCA_900556295.1 of uncultured bacterium. Lineage (GTDB taxonomy): Bacteria > Cyanobacteriota > Vampirovibrionia > Gastranaerophilales > Gastranaerophilaceae > Stercorousia. The sequence continues at coordinate 784 of USOK01000166.1, forward strand.
CAAACTCGTTCTTTCTGTTACGTAGATGATTTGGTTCAAGGCATGGTTGCTTTGATGAATACTGAGGACTTTATGGGACCTGTAAATGTTGGAAACGATGGGGAATATGCAATTTTAGACTTGGCAAAAATGGTTATTGAATTGACTAATTCAAGTTCTAAAATTATATTTAAACCTTTACCGTCAGACGATCCTTGTCAGCGCAAACCTGATTTGTCACTTGCGAAAGAAAAATTAAATTATGCTGCTACAGTTAATGTCAAAGATGGTTTACAAAAAACAATTGAATATTTTCAGAAAATTTTATAACTTTTTATTTTCAGAAAATTTATAGTAGTTTATATTTAAGATTTTTTACTTCTTCCAATGATAGTATATATCACTTCTTGTTATTGTCAATATTCTAATTAAAAAATAACAAATTTTTAATAAATTTTTCTTGCAATTCTAAGTTACATTTCCTATAATAAAATTGGAAAAGATATACTATCAGGTATTTGAAAGGAGAGTTTATTATGTGGGAAAATGATATTAACATTAACGAAGTTAAAGAAATTCGCACAAGAACTACTGTTTATTTTGGTGTTGGCGCTATCAAAAAAATTGATGATATCGCTAAAGTTTTAAAAGAAAAAGGTATTGATAAAGTTATCGTAATGTCAGGTAAACATGCTTATAAGGCTACAGGTGCTTGGGATTATGTAGAAAAAGCATTGAAAGATCACGGCATTGGTTATGTAAACTTCGCAGAAGTTACTCCAAATCCTAATACTCATCACGTTGATGATGCAGCTAAATTAGCAAGAGATTTCGGTGCAAAAGCTGTTATCTCAATCGGTGGCGGTTCGCCGACAGATGCAGGAAAATCAGTTGCAATTTTACTTGAATACCCTGAAAAATCAGCAGACGATATTTACGAATTCAGATTTACACCGGAAAAAGCTGCTCCTATTGTTTCAATCAACTTAACTCACGGAACAGGTACTGAAACAAACAGATTTGCGGTTGTAACAAACTTGGAAAAGAACTTCAAACCGGCAATTGCGTACGATTGTATTTATCCGATGTTTGCAATTGACGACCCTCAATTAATGACAAAATTGTCACCAAAACAAACAAGATATGTTTCAATTGACGCAGTAAACCACGTTGTAGAAGCAGCAACTTCAACAGTTGCATCACCTTATTCAATCACTTTGGCAAAACAAGTAATTGAACTTGTTGCAAAATATTTGCCAAAAGCAATTGCAAATCCGGATGATTTGGAAGCTCGTTACTTCTTGGCATACGCTGCAATGATGGGCGGAGTAAGCTTTGATAATGGCTTATTGCACTACACTCACGCACTTGAACACCCATTGAGTGCCGTAAAACCTGATTTGTCACACGGTTTAGGTTTGGCAATTCTTTTACCTGCCGTAATCAAAACAATTTACAAAGACAGGCCGAATGTTTTGGCAGACATCTTAGCTCCAATTGCTCCAAATTTAAAACCGGAAGCATCTGATGCTGATAAGGCTGCAAAAGAAGTTCAAGACTGGTTGTATTCTGTTGACGTAAAAGAAAAACTTACAGATGAAGGCTTCACTGATGCTGATGTTGAAAAACTAACAGACTTGGTATTCACAACACCATCATTGGCTGGTTTGATTGATATTGCGCCTTCTGGAAACAGTAGAGAAGTTGTAGAAGAAATTTACAGAAACTCTGTGAAACCTCTATAATTCATTGATAAAATATAACAAAATCCGGATTGAGAATAACTCTTAGTCCGGATTTTTGTTATGCCTGAGTTTTTCAATAAACTATTTGATATATCTCATTTTATTAATCATGTGTTTTATTGCAATAAAATATTTTCCTCATATAATAATAGTGTAAATCGTACATAAATAAGGAGAATTTTTATTATGTCTAGAAAACCTATTATTGCAGGAAACTGGAAAATGAATTTGTGCCAATCAGAAGCTAAATCAGTTTTTGAAGGTATTGCTAACTTTGTAAAAGATTATTCTGCACAAGAATTACCAACAGTAATTATTGCTCCTGTATTCACATCAATATGTGCAGTTCACTCTGTACAATGTGATTGCGGATGTGGTGGAAAGAAAATTTCTATCGCTGGTCAAAACTGTCACTGGGAAAATTCTGGTGCATTCACTGGTGAAATTTCTGTAGAAATGTTGAAAGATGCTGGTTGTGATTACGTAATCATCGGCCACTCTGAAAGAAGACAATATTTCTCAGAAACTGACGAAATGATTAACAAAAAAGCAAAAGCTATCTTGGCTGGTGGTTTAATTCCTATCATCTGCTGTGGTGAAACTCTTGAACAAAGAGAATCAGGTGTTACAGATTCTTGGATTGCTGGTCAAATCAAAGCTGCTTTGGCTGGTATTTCATCAGAAGATATCGCTAAATCAGTAATCGCTTACGAACCAATTTGGGCTATCGGAACTGGTAAAACTTGTGATTCAGACGAAGCTAACAGAGTAATCGCTATGATTAGAAGCGTAGTTAAAGAGGTTGCAGGTGCTGAAGCTTCTGAAGCTATCAGAATTCTTTACGGTGGATCTGTAAAACCAGCTACAATTGAAGAACAAATGTCTAAATCAGATATCGATGGTGCTTTAATTGGAGGTGCTTCATTGAAATCTGAAAGCTTGAATGAAATTATTGAAAAAACAATGAAGATGTCATTGGTTCATTAATTTGATTTAAAAAAGCAATTTAATTAAAAGACAGGGTTTTTGCCTTGTCTTTTTTATGGGGCTACGTGCGTAAACATTCCACCAATATTTGAAGTATGAATGAATATTGTTACAGAGGGCTACGTGCGTAAACATTTCACTAATATTTGAAGTATGAATGAATATTGTTACAGAGGGCTACGTGCGTAAACATTTCACTAATATTTGATGTATGAATGAATGTTGTTGC
>USOK01000167.1 GCA_900556295.1 uncultured bacterium
ATCGCTTTTGACTTCTAATCAAAGGATTCCGGGTTCGAATCCCGGCGTGGGTTTTATTTTTTTTTGCATACAACACAAACATATATTTTTCTTTAAAACACCCTTTGAAACAATAGTTCCGTTCAATTGCCGTGTTACCACAAAGATCATCACCGGTAGTCATCCAAGTAAGAGATTTCATGGATATTTGCTGTTTGGTTTTTTTCAATTAAAGCCGACCCCAAATTTCTTGGTACTTCTTTTTTTTTTGGATCTGTCCACTAACAGTGTTGTCAAGATTGAAGCTTCTACAGATGATGACGATGCGAGAGTGACCAAGAAATGCATGTCAGATCACACTTCTTTCTCAACACTTGTAGAAACTAGTCATTATTGCCTTGGCCACAACTAGTAGCTCGGCTACGTCATAGAACAGACATGTACGATTTAAACCACAGGACCAAAAGGAAAAAAGGAATATGCTAGTTGCTAAATCAATAGCGAAGACGTTAATTCTGAATTATCCCCGGGGCTAGAATAAAACAATAAGAAAATTGACGAGATGATTAAATTTGCTCCAACCCCACAAACTAAACTTCTGAAATTGTGATTTTACGCTTAACCATGCAGCAATTGGCGGGGATTTCAAGAGAAAAAAAAAGTCCGAACTAAAACGCCGTAAAGATGAACCGACAGAGTATATCTTTTCAAACAACACACAGAATAATATATACGTATACTTTCTCATAATTACAAATATAATAATCATTTGATTCTTTGAACAACAATGAAATTCTGATTTTCTTCTTTGTAATATAGGTAGGTATTTATATCAGGAATATATATGCATTTTTCATGTTGTAGTGGTGTGGTAATCTTGACGGAAACGCGAATCCGTAAAGAATTTGACTCTGAAAAAGGAACCAATCCAAATGCCTTAACTGGCAGGCTTTACGGTTTAAAACAATAAAAGCATCTTTTTCGAAGCCCTGAGAAACGGTTTAAACTCAAAAAAATATTAAGAATTTTATGATTTGCAAATTTCTTAAATTGATATTATTTTTTTCAATCATGGTGGCAAATTATCCGGTTATTATTATTACTCTCTCTTGACTTGATTAGCTCAGCTAACAATCTATTATCCAAGAAAATTATTGGTTGATTTATTTATGTTCTCAGTTTAACCGATTGGTTTCTAGTTCTATTTTATTAATAAGTGTTTCTTTCGTTTTTGGTCAAAAGAAGTCAAAACAGTTAGGATGAGGCTTACGCTGTTTTTTTTACTGCAACCGTCGTAAAAATGGCATCAATTGTCAGGCCTAAAAAGCAACATATTAGTGGAACAAACTACTACCACATCGAACAAAAAAGAACAAAAGGCTATAGAATCTTAATCAATCTTCATCATGAGAGTGTTTTGTATACGAGATACCAGTAAACTTAGCTTAATATATTTGCAGATTGTTCACATAATATGAATTGATAACAATCTCGTTTCGTTATCATACATAATAACTCACGGCGATTTTCAAATCTCTGCGAGAAAAGAAAGTTGATTTTTAGTTTTTGTTCCGTTTTACGAATTTCTTGGCGATGATGCCAAACAGAAATTTTTTTTTAGATAGAGGAGAGAGAGACAGAGACAGAGATTAACTAAAGAATTGACCTGACGCCTTCTTCTTGTTTGCTCCAATTAACTTCGTTTAAATTAGTCAATTGGTTATGTTATGTCATGCCATTTTAAGTTACTTTGTGCCTAGTGGTTAGTGGTGAATGTCAGAAATTGTGTCATTAAAAGTTTAAAAAAATTAACCTTACAAGAATTATTTTGTTGGTGTTAATGGATATATGTCCTGGTTCGAATACATTTTTTTTAACAATTGATACATGGATTAGCATTCCCATTCCAATCTAAAAATCGCCTTGGGCTTTTTTTTTCTTTAATTTAGTTTCTTAGGGCTTTGACTATATCGAAAGGTTTTCCATCTCCGCTTTATCTATATTTTTGTAACTTCTTTCCCGTATGCATGTAAGTAATCCAAAATCACAACAACAACAAGAACCAAAAGATCCAGAAGAACCTCAAAATAAACGGAAAGCATTATCTAATATAACCAATACAGCAAAGTCAACAAACAAAAAGCGTCAATCATTAGACCCATTTGCTCAGGCTGATTTATCAATATTTGATTTTCAAGAGGATGAAAAATCACAAAGAAATCGTAGATATACAACCATTGGCTAATTCAATATACTACAGTACCAGCTGTCTTGGCATTATTAATTTTCTTTTTATTGTTTAACAACTATCTCTCTATATACCTAGATATAACAATATATGTATCTCACACACTCATTTTCATTTTTATAGGTGGATATGGTTCATATCCAACTATTTCGAAATCTTCAAATTTAAAATCATCAATAGACTTAATCTCATTTTTTCTTTCCTCTTTGATAACTAATTTGGGAAATTGTTTAGGGATTCTTTCAAATTGTTCTTTTAAGGCATCTATATGGTCCAAATAGACATGTGCATCACCTAAAGTATGAATGAATTCACCACAGTCCATATCCACCACATGTGCAATCATCTTGGTTAATAAAGCGTAGGATGCAATATTAAATGGTACACCTAACCCCATATCACAAGACCTTTGATACAATAAACAAGATAATTTTGGTTTGGCCGTTTTAGCTTGTTTAGGATTATTTGGGTCCGGCAGAGATGTAGGGAAATTCACATAAAATTGACAGAAAACGTGACATGGAGGCAAGGCCATTTTAGCAAAATCTGGCGGATTCCAAGCAGACATGATAATTCTTCTATCATATGGATTTGTTTTCAATTTTTTAATAACGTCTTGTAATTGATCAAATCCTTGACCGGTATAATCGGAATCACAATCTTTATATTCTGCTCCAAAATGTCTCCATTGGAACCCGTAAACTGGTCCCAAATCTCCTTCACGACGATGAGTCAACCCTAATTTGTCCAAAAATTCACGAGATCCATTGCCTTCCCAAATCTTCACTCCCTTTTCACTTAATATTTTAGCATCAGTAGAGCCAGCAACAAACCATAATAATTCATGTATGATCCCTTTTGAAAATACTTTTTTAGTGGTTAATAAAGGAAAAGTATCATTTGATAAATCAAATCTTAATTGTGGTGGTGCAAAGAGCGATTTTGTGCCTGTACCAGTTCTATCAGGACGATGTTCACCTTCATCTATAATCCTTTTACATAAATCAAGATATGCTTGCTCTGCAGTGTTAGGTGATACAGTCATTTGTAGTGATTTGAATTTGTTTTCAACTATGAAAGAGAACTAAGTGTTATATGTATTTTCATTCATATTTTTGTTTTCCTTTGTTTTTATATATTTTTTAATTCTTTGATTTACGCGCATCAGTTATTAAGAACGGGAACGAAAGAAGTGAGACGCGACAGACAGACACCACACACTTGGTAGCAATCATCGGTATTCCTTGTATTTGCCCCACACAAATCTACAAATTTGACATTAATTAATAGCTTCACATTTATTAAAGAATATAAAATAAACTAAAGAATATTAAAAAAAAACAAGTTATAAAAATAGATAGCTCAATGGCTCATCTAAGCGAAACAAAATCATAGCAAGACTTCAACTCAATTGAGGTTACTCACTCATTGTTTATTTGGAGTCACCAAAAATAGCATCAGAAGCTTTTTTGACAAATGATTTGTCGTTT
>USOK01000168.1 GCA_900556295.1 uncultured bacterium
ACTTATTTTCTTCTGCTAAGAATTTATTGTCCTTGCAGGTTGTGTTTTTTCTTTATGCTTATGCTTTGTAATCAATATATTTAACTTAGGCAAAAGAATCCCCAACGCCAAGGTTGAATATGCTAGTCCCGTAACATGCGCCAAATTCATTTTCCACATATTTTTCTTTGCAAACTCTTTTCCTTGCGCCGCAATCTCATTATGAGATTTCAATGACAAATCATTCAACCAATGTTTAATTCCCTTGCCTTCTTTAGAAATATTGAACAAGTTTTTGCGATTTCTATCCAACAAATTTGCCATTCCTTTTGATGCAAAACCGCCAAACACAAGCCAATTTAAGAATCCCAAATAGTCCCTTGTAGCTGTTTCTCTTAATTCATCCTTACTATCAGATGCTAAAAATCTTCCAATCAAAGTCGAAGCATAAACAGTTTTTATCGCATTACCACTTGTCACAGGCCCTGTAAATTCAAGTTTTCTCATAAAATCAGCAGGAGATTTAACCTTCATAACTGCAATCGCCATTGCTGCCATACCAACACTTGCAAGTATTTTTTGAGCCCAAAACGATTTGCTGTTATCATTTTTCTTGACTTGAGACTGATTTTTGTAATCCAAATCCCCTACAAAACCTTTTTTACCGGTTCTTTTTTCAGTTATTTTTCGATTTATGTACTGATTTGTTAAACCTAAAGTAGATGCCAATGCAAGTGCTCCTACACTTTTAATCCTATTTATTTTCATTATTTTATTAATCGCATCACTTGGGTTAATTTTAGTATTAGTAAACACATCTCGGCCCAAATCAACGGCATCACGCAACAAGTTATGCAGAGAAGCAGAAACAGAATTTGTCGCTCCTTTGGCTGTAACCTTATCCGCTTTTAGCGCATTCGTAAGACGTAATTCAAGAATACTTTGCAACTTTTTGCTATCAGAAGATGAAATTTTCTTATTGTCGATAAGTTCGCTAATCGCAGATATTATTGAGTTTTTGTCTTTCAGTTTTGTATGTATATTTTTATAATTCTGATCATTCCAATTGAATTTCGACCACTTTTCTTCGTCTATCCAATCAATTTGCGACCAGTCAATATCTTTAAAGTTTTTTATTTTATCACCATCTCTGCCTGAAACGTCATTCAAAATATTTGCGACATAAGACTTTGTATTCTTGCTTTCATCCCATTTTGAACGTAAATAGTTTAAGCTATCGTTTGAAAACCAAGAATTCGGGTTAATTTTTACATTTGTATTTACAAATTTATTTGCCAAATGAGAAATCATTTTCGCAAACCAGCTTGCAGAAAGGCAGACAATTAAAGTTCCGGTAAATTCCCTAAAAAATGTTTCTGCTCCTGCGTATTTGTTGCGTTCTTTTGTATCAACATAGGTTCTTGGAGCAACCATCGCAAAAAGGTCAATTCCAACCGCATTAGCCATCGGATTTGTATCTAGTGTTCTTAATGTATTTGTCACCACGCCATCCAGTGCACCTGTGAACGGCACAGACTTTGGGGTTGTTGTATTTATATTAATCATTTTCCTCCGTAAAAAAAATAAGTTCCCTAATTTGATTTTTAGGGAACTTATATATATGTGTTAGTGTAAAAATTCTGCATAACAATCGTTGTAAGTCCCTAACATCGGTTCTTACAGCAACAGCATGTTAAATTTTTGGTAGTCTGTAAATACATTTTTCTTTCCTTTGTTCATTATTTAAACAAAAAGAAAAATTTTTGTCAACAGTTTATTGACTTATTCGTATGCTTATAATTTAATCATATATAGATGTTTAGGTATAACGAAAATTTATAACAAAGGATAAAAAAAATGAAAGTACTAGTCGGATTATCAGGCGGAGTTGATTCGTCAACAGCAGCACTTATTCTAAAACAACAAGGACATGAAGTTATTGGTGCAACAATGTCAATTTGGGGCAAAGACGGAATGGCTTTAAAAACCGGACACAAAAACGCATGTTATGGACCTGATGAGGTTGAGGACATTGAAGAAGCTCGCAAAATTGCTAAACAACTTGATATTCCTTATTATGTTTTTAATTGCGTAGAACAGTATGAAAAAATCGTACTTGAAAACTTTAAATCCGAATATATTCAAGGAAGAACACCAAACCCTTGTGTATGGTGCAATGCACTGGTAAAATTCGGAGCTTTACCTCTTATGGCAAAAGAAAACGGGCTTGAATTCGACAAATTTGCAACCGGTCATTATGCACGAGTTGAAGAAAGTGAAAATGGAAGATTTTTACTAAAAAGAGGACTTGCTCCACATAAAGACCAATCGTACTTTTTATATAGACTTAAACAAGAACAACTTAAAAATATACTTTTACCACTCGGAACTTACACAAAAGAAGAAATTAGAAAAATCGCGAAAGAAAACGGACTTGATGTCGCTGAAAAACCGGATAGCCAAGATTTTTATGATGGCGATTACAACGAACTCTTAGGAATTAAAGAAAAAGAAGGCAACATCGTTGACACAGAAGGAAAAATTCTCGGCACACACAAAGGCATCTGGAATTTTACAATTGGTCAAAGAAAAGGGATAGGAGTTTCCGCAAGCGAACCTCTATACGTGCTTTCTCTAAGAAAAGAGACTAATGAAGTTGTTGTTGGTCCTGCTGACAAAACTTTCAGAAAATCGTTAACTGCCGTAAACTTCAACTGGATTGCAATCGACAAATTGGAAGGCGAAATTAAAGCTCAAGCTAAAATTCGTTCTACACAAGAACCAGTCAACGTTATAGCCAAATCTATTGATAACGGGAAAATTGAAGTTGTATTTGATGATTTGCAAAAATCAATTGCTATCGGTCAGTCTGTAGTGCTTTATGACGGTGATACAGTATTGGGCGGAGGAGTTATTGACAGCACAGCTTGTTAGGTGGATAATTATTTGCGAAGTTGCAAGTGAATAAGTAGAGTTGACAATTTACTAGTTTAAGCCGATATAGCTCAGTTGGTAGAGCAACTCATTCGTAATGAGTAGGTCGGGAGTTCGAGCCTCCCTATCGGCTTTACTTTCAGCCCTACCTACTAAAAACTGTGTCCACCTCTTGTCCATTTTCAACCCTTTATCTCAGCTTATTTGTTATTTCTAAAACCATACCCTGTAGAAACACTTCTGCCAATGGATCTAATCTTTCCACTTACACAATTAAAACATTGCGACGGATTTTCATTAATACAAATTTTATTAGGATAAATTTCGTATTTAGCACGGTATTCTGTAGTTGTAACATTTGGCATTACAACATTTGCACCACTTTGAAGTGCTATTATACGTCCGTTTGGATTTAACGTTTCCATAGCCGTAGTTGCAGGGATATTAATATTTTTCAATAAAATCCTTGTTAATGCCATAACTTTCAATGCCAACGTAAAATCTCCATTTAGACAATCTTTCAAAGGTGTGTGTGGATGAGCAATAAACGGACCAATTCCAACCATATCAGCGTTTATTTCTTTAAAGAACAAAATATCATTTGCAAGAGACTCTATAGTTTGCCCCGGAAGTCCAACAAGACAACCTGTTCCTACTTCGTAACCAAGTTTCCCTAAATCTTTCAAACATTTAACACGATTTTCAAAACTCATGTGCGGATGCATTTTTTTATATAATTCTTTATCGGTAGTTTCTATTCTTATCAAATACCTATCAGCACCACAATC
>USOK01000169.1 GCA_900556295.1 uncultured bacterium
ACCCGAGTTCTCTAAAGCCTTCTTCTGCGGCATCTCTACGCTCTTGGTACATTTTATTTAAATCATTAATATATTTTTCATCTACTGTAAACGCAGCTGTTGCTGCTTCTTGAATAGCTTTAAATGTTCCTGAATCAATATTATTTTTAATAGTTCCTAAAGCTTTTACTGCATCTGCATTACCACATACAAAACCTACTCTCCATCCTGTCATATTATATGATTTTGAATGAGAATAAAATTCAATTGCAACGTCTTTTGCCCCTTCTACCTGCAATACTGATGGAGCTTTGTAACCGTCAAACGTCATTTCTGAATATGCCATGTCAGAGCAAAGCAATATATCGTATTGTTTACAGTAATCAACGGCTTTTTCCCAAAAATCTAAATCTGCAACAGCGCTTGTTGGGTTGTTTGGATAATTTAAAAACATTAATTTTGCTTTTTTAGCAACATCTGCTGGAATTTTATCAAAATCAGGCAAATAACCATTTTCTTCTAACAATGGCATTTCATAGGGAGTTCCGCCTGCAAAAATAGTTGCATTATGATAAACCGGATATCCTGGATCTGGGACAAGAGTATAATCTCCTTTATCAACAAATGCAAAGAAAATATGAGCAATTGCTTCTTTTGAACCAATATTTGCTAACATTTCAGTATCAGGGTTAAGCTCAACACCAAAACGTTTTTTCATCCAAGCACAAGCTCCTTTTCTAAAACCTTCCGTTCCATTATATGGTGGATAATCGTGATTTTTAGGATTATCAATAGCTTTATGCATAGCATCAACAACAGGTTGTAATGTTGGAGAATCAGGATCTCCAATACCTAAACTTATAATATCAATACCTTTTGCCTTAGCTTCAGCTATTTTTCTATCAATTTCGGCAAATAAGTATGGAGGAATTTGTTCTAAACGTTCTGATACTTTCATTACTTCTCCTTCTTAATAATTTGTCCTTTACGTTTATTTTATGGTAACATGAATATATAGGAAATTCAAATCATAGAATAAGAGATTAGGGATATAAATGAGCATAATTGCAGACGATAACGAATTTGAACAAAAACCAATTGCAGAAAAGAAAAAAACATCTGTAATCAAATCGGAAGCTCTTGATAATGACCAAAATTTTGAAAATTGTATCAGACCGAAAACCTTTGACACATATATTGGACAATCAGCTTTAAAAGAAACACTCAAAATCTCTATTGAAGCAGCTAAGAAGCGAGAACTTCCTCTTGACCACCTGCTTTTTTACGGCCCTCCGGGCTTAGGGAAAACGACTCTTGCTGGTGTAATTGCAGAACAAATGGGGGTTGATATTAAAATCACGTCCGCTCCGGCTCTGGAACGTCCGAGGGATATTATTGGGATTTTGATGTCCTTAAAAGGCGGAGAAATTTTATTTATTGATGAAATCCATCGGTTAAACAAAGTTGCAGAAGAAATTCTATATCCTGCAATGGAAGATTTTTTCTTGGATATGACAACAGGGAAAAGCCAAACTGTAAAAACTTTACGAGTTCCATTACCCAAATTCACACTTATTGGAGCTACAACAAAAGCAGGCGAGCTTTCAGGTCCGCTAAGAGACAGATTTGGGATAATTCATCGCCTTGAATTCTACACAGAAGATGAGCTTGCACAAGTCATAACACGAACTGCCGGCATTTTAAATATTGATATTACAGAAGAAGGAGCGCACGCAATAGCAAAACGTTCTAGAGGCACACCACGTATTGCAAACAGACTTGTAAAACGAGTTGCAGACTATGCACTAGTCAAACACGACGGAAAAATTACAGAAGACATCGCAAACAAATCCCTTGATATTCTTAAAATAGATAATTATGGACTCGACAACACCGATCGAAGTCTTTTACGTTTAATTATTGAAAAATACGATGGAGGTCCTGTTGGTATTGAAACAATTGCAGCAGCAATTGGTGAAGATGTAAGAACTATTGAGGATGTTTGTGAACCATTTCTACTACAATCCGGCTTACTTCAACGTACGCCAAGAGGCAGAAAAGTTTCACCTGCGACATATAGACATTTAGGATATAAAAATAAAGATGTTAACGAGCAAAAGAGCTTGTTTTAAGGAATAATTATGAAAAAAATATTAGCGATTTTATTTTTACTGTTTTGTGTAATTTTACCAGTAAAAGCAGATGACAACACCAAAGTAGTTCTCCCATCCGAGACAGGACTTGTAGAAAATATTAAATATGAAGATGCGCAAGGACTTAACCAAGGGGAAGAAACAACTAAACAAGTTGTTACGGTTAAAGTTTTGACCGGCAAATTTAAAGGCACGGAAAGACTCATAGATAATATGCTTACAGGAAATCCCGCTTATGATATAAACCTTACAAAAGGGGATAGAGTCGTTTTACACATAGAACCATTAAATGACACAGTTTCAACCCCAGATGATGTGGACATTTTTATTGCAGATATTCAAAGGGATAATCAAATTTATGTATTTACAGCAGTATTTTTTGCGCTGTTGTTGTTTATAGGCAAGAGAAAAGGGGGGACAAGTATTGTTTCAATAATCTCAACAATGTGCTTGATATTTTTTGTCCTTATGCCAATGATTTTACATGGATTTTGTCCGATTGCATCTGCGGTTTTAGTTGGAATTCTGTCGACAATCATAACAATTTATCTTGTTGGCGGATTTAATTCAAAAAGCTCTTCAGCTATTATCGGAACTGCGATAAGCTTAATTTTTGCTGGGGGATTTTCTATGCTTGCAATATATTTTGCTCACTTGACAGGTTTTGCGGGTGAAGAAAATATGTTTTTATACACCGCGCGACCTGACCTGAGCTTTACAGGTATTCTTGCAGCATCAATGATTATTGCCGCACTTGGAGCTTTGATGGATACAGCTGTTTCTATTGCAAGTACTGTTAACGAAATTTATGAAACTGATAAGACCCTGACTGTCAAACAGCTTTTTAACTCCGGAATGAATGTAGGACGTGATATTATCGGAACTATGTCAAATACATTGATTTTAGTTTATTTAGGAAGTTCATTGCCGCTTGTTTTATTATCTAGCAATATTGATATGAACAAATTTTTCAACTTAAATCAAGTTGCAACAGAAATTCTTTCAGCGCTAATCGGAAGTATTGCAATCCTTTTCTGTGTACCGATTACGGCAATCGTCGCTGCGTATTTGATAAAAAAGAGTAGCGGTAATAAGGTAGATTTTTCAGAATTAGAGAAAAATGAAATTAGTTAATAGTAATTAAAAAACTCAAAATACAAATTAGAAACAATAATCTTAGATTACGGAGTCAAATCGCTACAATAGCGAAAAGAGCAATAACTTGTTTGCGAAACAAACAACAAAACGAGTATTGTTTGAGCGGTTAATGAATTAAAAACAAAAAAAATAGAGCCAGAAAATTATTCCAACTCTATTTTTATTATTTAATTATCTATAACATCAGACAAATTATAAAACAAATGACTTAACTCAATTTTCTTATCACCACATTTATATTTATTCCTATATAAATAATATTCTTCTTTTTCCTTTTTTAATCTCTCCAATTTTTCACAAATATGTATATCTTCTATTTCGCTTTGTATCTCATTTATTCTAGCAGTATTTATTTCTATATCTATATTTTTAATCCGATATTCCT
>USOK01000170.1 GCA_900556295.1 uncultured bacterium
ATCTATAACTTTAAACTTGTAAGGAGGATAAATGAATAATTCCGAATGCTCATGGCAAGGTTTTATACATCCAAATTTTTGGTATGCCGTTTCAAGGGTTCTTACCGTTGTTGTGCCTACTGCAACAATCGTTTTCCCTTCTTTTTTTGCTCGATTAATTTGCTCAGATGCTTTTTCAGAAATTTCAAATGTTTCCGAATGCATTTTGTGGTTTTCAACGTTTTCACATTGAACAGGTCTGAATGTTCCCAGCCCTACGTTTAAGGTTACATAAGCTAGTTCTACTCCTTTATCTTCTAATTTTTTTAAGATTTCTTTTGTAAAATGTAAACCAGCAGTTGGAGCCGCCACAGAACCTTCATCTTTAGCGTAAACTGTTTGATAACGTTCGAAATCGAGTTTTTTTAAATCTTCATTCGGGATTTTTCTTTCAATATATGGTGGAAGTGGGATGTTTCCATTTCTGTGTAAAATATCAAGAACATTGTTGCCTTCAAAAAGTAGTTCAACAAGCCATTCTCCATTTTCTTCCAAACGTTTTATTGCTCTAACAGATAGTTCGTCGCTGATTTTTATAACTGTATCAGGTTTTACTCTTTTAGACGGCTTAATAAGAACTTCCCAGTTTTCTTTCCCGTTGGGGATTTTATTACTTTGTTTTAGTAAAAATACCTCTATTTTAGCGCCTGTATCTTTGTGACCTATAAGTCGTGCCGGAAGCACTTTTGTGTTATTCATAACAAGTAAAGTATTAGGCTCTACTAGATCAACGATGTCGTAAAAATGTTTATGAGAAATGGTTCTATCCTTTCGGTTTAGAACCATCATTCTTGAATTATCTCTTTTATCAGCCGGCATTTGTGCTATTAATTCTTCCGGCAAATTATAATCATATTCTGAAATTAGCATTATTTTACTCTTTTGATTTAATTTGTTTTGCCCCTGCAACATCTGAATCGCTCGCTAGAACTTGAGTTCTTGCCTGCTCTGCATCAATTTGTTTATTAACAAGTACAGTTTGAAGTATTTGGATAATGTTACTTGTTACAAGGTATAATAACACACCTGCCGGAATAGGGATGATTATAAATGTCCCAATAATCATAATTGGCATGAATGTTCCCATTGATTTTTGAATAGCTTCTTGTGTTGGGTCTACTGCTCCATCTTTTGGCTTGTTTGTGGTCATCATAATCTTTTGTGATGCAAACATAGTTAGCGCAAACAATGCAATTAAGACAAATACATCCCAATGGAAAGATCTTGAAGCAACGGTTGTTGGAACAGATGCAGTTAATATACTGCCTTCTTTGTTGAATGTAATGTTTTCGATTTCCTTATTAGACATGTCTGTAACTGTAATTTCAGCTTTTTTAATTTGGTCAAGTTGTGCAAATTTTAGGTCTAAGTGATCTAAATCGATTTTGAAATCAACAGTGTCACCCGGCTTGAATTCTCCTTGAATTTCAATAGCTTTTGCAGGGTTTTTAACTTTTACATTGTCAAGAGTTTTATTTGGTAAAAATACTTTAGCAGTCTTGCTGATTGTAAAGGTGTCACTTTTAGAAACCCCAAAGCTTCCATCATAAGAACGCCCTGCAGTAGCTCTAAGAGTTGTATCAAGTCTGCCCAAAAATCCGAATGATGCATCGCCGGCAATTTGAATAAATTGAGGGCTCATCAACGCAGAATACAACAAAATGAAAATCGGCAATTGAATAAGCAACGGCAAACACCCGCCCATTGGGTTAAACTTATGTTCTTTGTAGAATTCCATAAGTTTTTGTTGCATCTTTTGTGGATCACTTTTATATCTATCTTGAATAGCTTTTATTTTTGGCTGTAAAGACTGCATCATTTTCATCGAGCGTTGTTGGGATACATTCAACGGCCACATAGCAAGTCTGATTACAACAGTTAATAATATAATAGCAAGCCCATAGCTACCCACGATGGAAGCTAGTGCTTTTAAAACTTCAATGGTTAAAGTAGTAAAATCCAATTCCCTAATCCTCTTCTTGTATTTGATTCTTCGGCTTAGTAATTGTCTTTCTGAGCGAAGCGAAGAATCTCTGATAGCCTCAGAATGACATCTTCTAAAACTTTATTATAAAATCATGGTCAAGTCAACAAATTGTAAACTTTCGCTATAAAAACGCAAATTTTTAGCAATAAAAGTTTTTACATTAGTAAGGGATTAATATTAGAAAAGGTTAGTTTATATATGAAAGTAACAGGTAGTTTGATAAAATATGCAACAAGAAGATTTGCAGGCAGTGTTGATACTATAGCCAAAAACAAGCTAAATATACAATCAGTTTGTACTACAGGCAATAGAGCTAATATCCCACTTTCTTGCTTTTCAAGAACTAAAAATGGTGATTTTATATTATATAGAGGCTTGAAAACGCATTTTGGGGCAGATTATGAAAAATCAGTAGCAGCAATTTCAGGGCTAACAAGAAAGGAAGTTCTAAAACGTTCTGGTTTATCAAAAAGACAGTTAATAACAAGTTATACTGGGTTGACTCAGCATGGAGATCCGGTTTTACACACTACAACAAAAAGAAAAATTGCAAGAACTTTCGCCGGTGATAACGGTGTGATAGTTGTTTATCGAGTGCCTAAAAAGTACATTGAGCGTGCAGGTTTTTTAGGGCATATTGACGAAAATGAAATATCTTTTTTCCATTCTATTCCAAAAAAATTTGTTCAAAGAGTGTTACATACTAAACCGACAAAACTAGCCGAAAAGGATGGTCTATTAGCGCAATTGCCCAAAACTATAAATATTCAAATTTAATAAATTTCTAAAAAAATATAAAAAAGCACTTGACTATAAAAAATTTTTATAATACACTTGAATTCGTCAGCAGTGACGGGATGTGGCGCAGCTTGGTAGCGCACCTCGCTTGGGACGAGGGGGTCGCACGTTCAAATCGTGTCATCCCGACCATTTAGAAAGAACTCATATAGATGGGTTCTTTTTTTTATGCATTAAAGGCTTTTAGGAAATCTCTAAAAGCCTTTTTAATACCGTTGTGTATTTTAAATTTATTCTAATTTACTAAACTGTTCTTTTGGTGCTCCGCAAATCGGACAAACATAGCTTTCCGGTTGATCGTCAAATTTTACGTCTTCTTTTTCTTCGTCGTAAATCCATTGGCAAACGTCACATTGATATTTCATTTTTTTCTCCTTTGTGTTATAAATTACGTATTATGAAACATATATTTGAAACTAAAGTTTATTATTCAGATACAGATGCGTATGGTGTTGTGTGGCATGGTGCATATTTGAGATGGATGGAAAAAGGTCGTGTGGATTTATGCGATATGTTAGGTTTGGATCTTGTAGCAATGAAAAGTAACGATGTCCTTCTACCTGTTGCAAATATGAATGTTCGCTATAAGGCTTCTGCTAGATTGAATGATGATATTATTATTGAAACATGGATTGAAAAATTCAATAGTCTTTCGGTTACATTCGGTCAGCTTATTAAATCTAAAGAAGATGAAAAAATCTTTATAAAGGCTGAATTTGATGTTGTTGCTATTAACGCTGCAGGTAAACTTTATAGAAGGATGCCTCAAGTAGTTGCGGATGCTTTGCAAAAGGCTATGGACTAAGGAGCTATGATATGGCAGGTGTTCGTTTAAACAAG
>USOK01000171.1 GCA_900556295.1 uncultured bacterium
GATGAATGCAATGGGACCAAATGTTGCAGGTGTAATCGGCTCAGCCGTTGCAGCAGGTATTTTGCTTGCACTGTGCAGCTAATAAAATCTTAAAAGCAACTAAATTAGAAAAGACCGTATTAAATTTACGGTCTTTTTATGTAAAATATAAATTTTTTTGCTATTATATAAATAAAAAAAGGGGGTATTTATGAAAAAATTAGCAATATTAGGTTCTGCAAAAAGTTGTGTTCTTGAAGCTATACTAAAATATTTTGAAGGGAAAGATATTGAAATAACTTGCCTTTCTGATGATGAACACTCTGAATTTTACCAAAAAGCCAAAGAAATATGTAAAAATACAAAACTCTTACCACACGAAATGAATTTTGAATATTTTTCATCACATGACTTTGATTTAGTTGCCCTGTGCGATTACAGACAATATGTACAAAGCGAAGCTCTAGATTGCTGTAAATTTATCAGTATACACGGATCACTATTACCTTCCTTTAAAGGTCCTGATGCTATCAATCGAGCTTTTACATCCGGTGTAAAAGTATCCGGCGTAACAGTACATTGGGTAAATGAAGATGTCGACAGTGGCACAATTATTGCGCAATATCCAGTATTAATAGAAAACCTAATGCATTTTGACGAATATGAAGAAAATATTTATAAACTTGAAGAATTACTTTACCCGATAGTAATTGACAAAATATTAAAAGATGAAGTTTTTGATTTTCAAGATTTGCTAAATCATGGCAATTGCAGTCGCTCATGTGGCAATTGCGGAGGATGTCATTAATTTAACCTAAAAAATTCCCCGACTAACTAATATTAAAACTAGACTAAAATTAAAATATGATGTATAATTGACATACGAATTGGAGGTTTTCATGTCAATTGATGATGCTTTGGTAATGATTTTAGCCGGCGGGGAAGGAAAGAGATTATACCCCCTAACAAAGGATAGAGCCAAACCGGCTGTTCCGTTTGGCGGCAGATATAGGATTATAGACTTTGTTTTGAATAATTTTATTAATTCAGGATTTTTCAAAATTAAAGTGCTTACTCAATACAAATCAGACTCATTAAACAAACACATCACACGAGGTTGGGCATTATCTCCATTTTTAAATCAATATGTTGATCTTGCGCCTGCACAAATGAGAACAGGCTCAGAATGGTACCGAGGAACTGCAGATGCAATTTATCAAAATGTTTTTCATATAACAGATGAAGATCCTGATTATGTTTGCATTTTTGGAGGAGATCACATTTACAAAATGGATGTTTCGCAAATGCTTGATTACCACAAAGAAAAAAAAGCTGATTTAACAATTTCAGCAATTCCAATTCCCATTGAAGAAGCGCATGAATTTGGAATTATTGAAGTGGATGACGATTGGAAACTTACTAATTTCGTAGAAAAACCTAAAACAGCACCTAAATCTATCCCTGGAAATCCAAACATGTGTTTGGCTTCAATGGGAAACTATATTTTTAATAAAGACAGTTTGCTTAAAGCATTGGAAGAAGATGAAAAAATCCAAAGCTCAAACCATGACTTTGGAAAAAATGTAATCCCAATGATGTTAAACGAAGGGAAAAGAATATACGTATATAACTTTAATGAAAATGTATTCCCAGGGATGTCTGATAGAGAACGTGGCTATTGGATGGATGTAGGAAGTATTGATGCCTATTGGCAAGCGAATATGGATTTGTTAGACTATGATCCGGAATTAAACCTATATTCTCAAACTTGGCCATTAAGAACTTTCAATTATAATTATCCGCCTGCAAAATTCATTTGGGAAGAAGGTGAACGTGTTGGAATGGCGACAAACTCTATGGTGTCAGAGGGCTGCATTGTATCAGGGGCAGGACTTTCCAGATGCGTCCTATCACCAAAAGTTAAGGTAAACAGTTTTTCACAAATATCAGAAAGTATTTTGATGGAAAATGTGGAAATTGGACGCCATTCTAGAATAAAAAAGGCAATTATTGACAAAAACGTAATTGTACCACCAAATACAAGAATTGGCTTTAACCGAGAAGAGGATGAAAAGCGAGGATTTCACGTTTCTCCAAACGGTGTTACAGTTGTTCCTAAAGGAGCAAAGCTGTAATAAAATTAAAATTTATCTAACTTTATAAAAGATTGTAAATCTTTATTAATATATTGCGATTTTTAGGCAATTCTAAAGTTTTACAATCTTTATATTTTTGGGTGTAGAAATATGGCATTATCTGGAATAAAAACATACATTACCAACAGCTCTGCATACAAAGGAGCATCAAACGCTGTTCGAGAATTCAAACAGGGCATGCTGAATATTGTTCCAGAATCAACATACTCAAACCCAAATGTCATTAACGGAATTAAGAAAACAGGAGAGAAAATTTCATCGGCAGAACAACGTTTAATTTTAGGTGCTTCTGCATTGATGTCACAGCCATTTATTGATGCACACAATAGAAACGTTGATGAAAAAACTAGAAAAGTATCAGTAGCCAGAACTATTGCCAAAATCATTGCAGGAACATTTACCGGATACTTCATTAGAAAAGGTTGTATCAAAGGAATTAAAGCTTTATCACAGGTCAAAGGTCCAAATGTTCCTGCTTGGAAAACTATTTTCACACCAAAAAATATTAAAGATAACACTACTGATGCATTTTTACAGTACAGAAACGCAATGGGAACGGTAGTTGCACTCGTTGTAATGATGTTTACAAACTTTTTGATAGATGCACCATTAACTAAATTTCTAACGAATGCACTTGTCAAAAAAGGGGAGGATAAACGATGAAAACACCTGCAAGTTTATTCTCTGACTTTAAAAATGTAATGTACAAAAACTATGGAGAAAATCCAGGGAAAATGCTTGTACATACTGGAGTTTTGGGCTGGATTTTATCATCTCTCGCTCAAGTTAGTGCCGTTGTTTTTAATGATAAAATATCTCCAGAACAAAAAACATTCCTAATTCCACAAGAAATTGCCGATGCCGGAATAAATATTATTTCTTTCTATGTTATTACCAGTTCATTTAAAAATGTTGCCTCAAAACTTGTTTCTACAGGGAAATTAACAACAAAACCTATCAAGGATTTTTTAACAAAACACGGTGTAAAATCATCTGAACAGATTGGAAAACTTGGCTTTAACATCGAAAAAATGCCAAACTTCAAAGAAATCAAAGAGGAATACAAAACATTTAAAAACGGGGTTGATGTTGTTGCCAGTACAGTAGGATCTATCATTTCCTGCAACATTGTTACTCCAATTTTAAGAAACCAATATGCCTCTAAAAAACAAAAGCAAGCATTAGCAAAAATGCATAATCAAACACCAAATCAACCACAATTGAAAGCCCCTAAAGGAATTTCAATGGATTCATATATACAAATGTCTGCAAACAAATATTCTTCAGGTTCATTAAAAATATAAAAATTTTATCAAACCTGCAACAATACAAGTTACCATAAAAAAGAATACAGCAGTAAGTCTCAAAAACGGATCAAAAGAAGTTCTTGAAATGTTTTCATGCTGAATTTGATTTGTAATTATCTTAGAATAATCCGATTTCATCTCACTCTTAGTCTTTTCAAATGACGAATGTAGGGCCTTCTTAAACAAATAAATACTTTCCA
>USOK01000172.1 GCA_900556295.1 uncultured bacterium
TCTCTTAATAACTGTTGGCCCGAGCTTATTGCTGTTCACATCTATATCGTCAAACAAACCTTTGAAGTTTTCTTCGCTTGGACTGCCAATAGCAGAGGCTTCAATGTTTTTAAAGTTCGTTTGCAATATTTCGTTCAAATTCTCATCTAAATCAGCAATTTCTACTTCTTTGCCGTCTTTTTCTGCTTGATCCTTTGCGTCTTTATCAGCCTTTCTAATTCTGTTTAATAAATTCCCAAACAATTCACTGGGCAAAATAAAGAAGCCTTTTTCTTGCACCATATCATCTTTGACGCTTAAAGCTTCTTCATCACTGATTTTCGCATAATCAAAATCAGTATTTCCTGCTTCCCATTCACCTTTGTTGAGATAAGTTGTAAGGTTTTCAGATATATATCTATAGAACAGCATATGATTTATCAAAAAGCTCACCTAAAGTAAAAGTTCTTATAAAATTAGGGTTGCTTTCCTCTCTGAATTCTGCAAACAAATCATCACTATTGCAAAAATCATCTTCATCGGTTATAATATTGTTGCTATTTATTAGTGACTGCTTTTCATCTGTACCGGCAGATGTTTCTAAAGCAGTCTTTTTTATTTTCTCGTTCATTATAATTACCCTCCCATTTTCCTTAAAATGGCAGACATATAACAAATAAGACAAAGTGTTTCTTCGCTAATTTCGGAGCCTTTTTCTATTCTGCAAAGTTCGCTGTAAACATTATTTAACTTGTCCCTCAAACCTTTATAAACTCTCGGACCGGGATTAACTGTTATCTCTGTTCTCAGCACCCTGCCGATAATATAATCTTGCTTATTAAGTCCCGAAACAGAAACATAATCGTCAAGAAGCTTTGCCTCTTGGGGCGACATACGAAACGATACGATTTTGTTTCGCAATCTGCCTTTTGAGTCAAGATTTTTCGTCGACATTATCAACACCCCTTTCAATATTCAGTTTATTTGCAATTTCGCTTTGCTTATTGGGAAACATATGAGCATATCTAAAAGTAATATCTATACTTTCGTGACCTACACGATTTGCAATATCGACTGCATTAAAGCTCATATCAATCAAAAGTGAAACGTGAGAATGCCTTAAATCGTGAATACGAATTCTTTTTACATTTGCTAATTTACACCCTCTTTCCATTTCGTGGTGCATATAACTTTTTGTAATTTGAAATATTCTGTCGTTGTCTTCAATACCATAAATACTATGAATATAGTCCTGAATTTCTTCGGCAAGAAATGTGGGCATTTTTACTGTTCGCTTACTTTTTGGTGTCTTTGGGTCTGTAATAACATCCCTACAATCAAATCTTTGATAAGATTTATTTATGCGTACGGTTTCCTTTTGAAAGTCAAAATCAGCAGGGGTTAATGCAAGCATCTCGCCGAGGCGTAAGCCACACCAATACAGCATTTCAAATGCATAAAACGACACAGGTTTATCCATCATCACATCTGCAAATTTAAGATATTCTTCTTTTGTCCAAAAGAGCATTTCTCTGTCACTTTCTTTTTTGCCTATATTTCCTGCCTTTGCCGCTGGATTGTTTCTTAAATCATAATATCTTACTGCATGATTAAAAATTGCACTGAGTTGATTATGAATTGATTTAAGATAAGTCGGTGAATATGCTTTGTCACTCGGAGAACGATAAGCCATCATTTCATTTTGCCACGCTCGTATATCGGAGGGTTTTATTTCGTTAATCTTTTTATTCTTAAAATAAGGTAAAATCTTTTTGTCAATAATAGCATTCTTTCCTATCCAGGTATGCTCCTTAATTCTATCCTTCATATCTGCCTTGTATATGCCAACAAAGGTTTCAAAATTCATACTAAGGTCGCCTGCTTGCTTTGAGAGAAATTCTCTTTCCCACTCTTGTGCGTCACGCTTAGTTTTAAAGCCACGCTTAACCTTTCGAGATTGATTGTTTTCCCAATCTTTATAGTAAACAGAAACATACCACGTGCCATTATCTTGATTTTTGTAAACAGGCATAATTTACGCTCCTTTCTCTTCTGCATTTTCATTTATGCCATAAAACTTTTCATTAAAGAATTTACGGCTGACACGACCTGCAAGAGTTTTATAACCCATTTTTTCAAGTTCTTCGTTCAATTCTTTTATAATTTTATAAGCATATGTTTTTGAAATTCCTAATTCTTCTTGAATTTCCTCGGCTTTCATAAAAAGTTTGTTCATTATTTCACCTCCCTTCATTTACTAAACAATATTGTTTAGTGTTCATTTGTATAATACTAAACATTTTTGTTTATGTCAACACTTATAACACAATTTCATTAAACTTTTTTGTTTAAGATGTTGCAAATTTCAAATTTATCGGTTATAATCAAATTATACAAAAATGTTTAGGAGTAAGATATGACAGTTGGCGATAGATTAAAGAGGTTTAGAAAAAGAAAAAATCTCACGCAAAAACAATTAGGCTTAGCCGCAGGCTTTGACAAACTCGGAGCAGATGTTCGCATTGCTCAATATGAAAGCGGAACAAGACGACCAAAGGGTAAATATGTTGAACGGTTAGCCGCCATTGTAGGTGTACAGCCGTCAGCTTTAGAAGTTCCCGATATAAATAATTACGAAGCGTTATTTCAGCTTCTTTTCGCACTTGAAGATGAGTACGATTTACATATTTGCACCGATGAAATAGGTTTGCCTTATTTAATGCCGAAAGACCCGACATCTCACGAATCCGACGGATTTATGGAATGGAGCAAAAAACATGAGCAGCTCAAAAACGGAGAAATAACGCAAGAGGAATATGATGAGTGGCGTTATAATTACCCTATGAGTGCCGCAAGAGAAAACCATAAAAAACTTATGGAATTATGGGACAAAAAGAAAAACGGTGAATAAAAATAACCCCTAATGTATGAATTGAGTCATACATTAGGGGTTTTCCTTTGTATTAAATTAGTGAAACAGTATCAAAACAGTATCATTTGAAGTTATCAAACACTCAAAGCCCAGTGTTTAAGCCACTTTCAAGACTTCTGTTAATTACTCCCACTCCACTGTACCGGGCGGTTTGGATGTGATGTCGTAGACCACGCGGTTGACATGCTCCACCTCGTTGGTGATGCGGTTGCTGACAGTAGCCAGGATATCGTAGGGGATGCGCGCCCAATCGGCAGTCATAAAGTCATCCGTGGTAACGGCACGAATGGCCACCAGGTGATCGTAGGTGCGATGATCGCCCATCACGCCCACCGTCTTGACACAGGGCAGCACGCAGAAGAACTGGGCCATCTCTTTCTCGTACCCATTCTTGGCCATCTCGTCCCGCAGAACCCAATCCGCCTCTTGCAGCACCCGGATCTTATCCGCGGTGATCTCGCCCAAGATTCGCACGCCCAGACCGGGGCCGGGGAACGGCTGGCGCCACACCAGCTCCTTGGGAATGCCCAGCATGGTACCCACCTTGCGCACCTCGTCCTTAAACAGGTCGCACAGCGGCTCTACCAAGCCCAGGAACTGCACATCCTCCGGCATCTTTACCTTATTATGATGGGTTTTGATGGTATCCGCATC
>USOK01000173.1 GCA_900556295.1 uncultured bacterium
AAACTATTTCTAGCTAGTAGTTTTCTATTAGTTAGTAACAAATTATTATTAGGAGCTAAGATGAAAAGAGCATTTACTCTCGCAGAAGTATTGATAACACTGGGTATTATTGGAGTTGTTTCAGCATTAACAATACCAACACTTATTCAAAACTACCAAAAACAGGCAACAGCAACAAGTCTTAAAAAGGCATATAGTGAGCTAAATCAAGTATTACAAATGGCCATTGCTGATAATGGCGATCCTGCGACTTGGAATTACAACTCATCAGAAGAACTGCCAAACTGGATTCAAACATATATAGAACCTTATGTTAAAGTTATAAATAAGCAAAGATTATCCGTGGAGTAATTAGTTTTCTAAAAATATTATCAAATACTTACTTATTTACTGCATTTACAATATCTTGTGCGGTAATTTTCAAGCAATCAAGGTTTTCGCAAGTTGTTTGACGATGAGCCCAAAGACAAGGTTTTATAGGGCAATTGTCATTTGCTTTTATAGCTGTAACCAAGTCAGATTGCGGAATTAGCATCTTATCATCAGTTGGGCCAAAAATCGCATAAGTTCTTGTTTTCATTGCAACTCCAACATGCAAAGGGGCAGAATCAGAACAAACAAACTTTTCAGCCTGCCCTATCAATACTGCTAAATCCTTTAGGTTTTTTGTTTTGCCATAATAATTTATAAAATTAGGAGAATTGACATCCACTTTTGTCAATATATTCTCAATAACCTCTTTATCATCAGGTCCACCTGCTAGCATAACGCGTTTGCCTTGTTCTAACAATAAAGTTACAGTATCTGCCCAAACATCAGCATTAACTGTTTTAATCATTCCTTTACTAATGCTCATTTTACTAACTCCAGGATGAATTAAAACAGTGTTCGGAATTTTTTCTTGCGGAGCAACATTGATTTCCGGCAACACCGTTCTATGAGCAGTAATCGGTGTAACCAAATCGTGATACATCGCACAGGCATATTGTTTTTTGTTCAATGGAACTGCTTTTGTTAACAAAATTTGGCTCAATTTGCCTGTATAATAACCATATCTCTGTTTAATTCCAGTCATAGCAAGTAAAACGCTAATTAGCTTATTACCACCGGAGGACACAACCATATCAAAATGTCCTTTTTGAGCTAAAAAAACAAGTTTCAACAACTCAAAATATTTGTTTTTGCCTTTTATATCAATCAAAAACAAGTCATCTATTATATCTGTTAAATCCTTTACACTCTTACTTCTCGGTTCTAATGCAAGAGTAATTTTTGAATTTGGAAATTCCTTTTTTAATGATATCAATGTCGGCAAGAAAAATATTTCATCGCCAATTCCGCCAAAATTTATTGCTAATATATTCATAAAATAATTATATAACAAAAAGATATTTCATGTTATAATGCACGTATGGTAAACAAAGTTACAACTGCAACCGTAATCGGGCTTGATGCTTACAATGTTTCTGTTGAAACAGATGTTTTGAATGGACTTCCTGCTTTTTCAATAGTCGGATTACCTGACACTGCAATCAATGAAGCTCGAGATAGAGTTCGTTCTGCTATAAGAAATTCTGGCTTTACGTTTCCTGCAAAAAAAGTTGTAATAAATCTTGCACCTGCAGATTTAAAGAAAGAAGGTTCAAACTTTGACTTACCAATAGCTATCGGGCTTTTGGTAGAAGAAGAAGTTCTGCAAGAAGAAAAGCTACAAAACTGCGCATTTATTGGAGAATTATCTCTTGACGGCAGTTTAAGAGGGGTAAACGGAGTTTTGCCACTAATTTTAGGGTTAAAATCTTTCGGCATAAAAAACATATTTGTTCCCACTGTAAATGCTCAAGAAGCAGGACTTGCCGGTGATGTAAACATTTATGGAGCAAACAGCTTGGCAGAAGTTGTTAACCATTTTTCAGACAATCCGATAAAGCCAACTGTTATAGATATCAACAGCTATCTTGCAGAAAGTTCCAAACAGGACTACGTCTACGATTTTAAAGCTGTTAAAGGGCAACAAAAAGCGAAACGAGCACTCGAAATTTCAGCAGCCGGCGGGCATAATATGCTTATGATTGGTTCTCCTGGTTCTGGTAAAACCCTTATGGCAAAATGTTTTGCATCTATATTACCACCATTAGAGCTTTCAGAAGCACTTGAACTAACCAAAATATACAGTATTTCAGGGCTTTTATCATCACAAGAGCCTCTCATGACAAAACGTCCTTTCCGCGCTGTTCATCACACTGCCTCAGCAAACGGAATTATCGGTGGCGGAACAATTCCAAAACCGGGAGAAATTACACTTGCTCACAGAGGTGTTCTATTTCTTGATGAAATGGTTGAGTTTCCGAGAAATGTTTTAGAAGTTTTACGTCAACCGCTTGAAGATGGTGAAATCGTTATCTCAAGAGCCAAACACTCTATTAAATATCCTGCAAAATTTATGCTACTTGGAGCGATGAACCCTTGTCCGTGCGGGTATTTAGGTGATAAACAAAAACAATGTACATGTTCAGATTTTCAAATAAACAGGTATCAATCTCGACTCTCCGGTCCATTGTTAGACAGAATTGACTTGCAGGTAGAAGTTCCACGCCTAACTTCAGAAGAACTTTTAAACACAAAACAAACAACCGAAACATCAGAAGACATACGTAAAAGAGTTATAAAGGCACGAAAAATTCAGGCAGAGCGCTATAAAAATGACGGAATTTTAACAAATTCAGAATTAACCTCAAAACTAATCAGAAAATATTGCCAAATAGACAAAGCATCCGCAGAGTTGTTAAAAATGGCTGTTGTAAAATACCAACTTTCGGGCAGACGCTATGATAGAGTTTTGAAACTTGCCCGCACAATTGCAGACTTGGACAACTCTGAAAACATACAACAAACCCACTTGATGCAAGCTTTGCAATACAGAATGTTTAATTCCCTGTCAAATTAAAGAAGCCTGCAACTAACCCTACAAATGCAGATACCGCAATATAAAACAGTGGATCTCGTTTTTCGGTAATACTTGCAATAAAGAGTCCTACAAGCAAAATCATACCACAAGCATTAATATTATTAATAAACATATCAACCCCGACTGCAGCCAAAAGTCCACATCCTGCAGGTTTTAATGTATAAATCACCGATTGAACATATTTGTTTTTCCTAAATTGTTCTAATAATTTAGAAATAATGATAATCAAAATCATTGATGGCAAAATCACAGCAATTGTTGCAATTAACGCTCCTAAAACTCCACCTGTCGTAAATCCGGCAAAAGTTGCAACATTCACTCCAACTGGTCCCGGTGTAATTGATGATACAGCAATCATATCCGCAAGCTGTTTTGTTGTATACCATTTTTGAACATCTGCAATATGGTACAAAAACGGCAAAGTCGCATATCCCCCGCCAAACGAGAATAAACCGATATGGAAAAATTCTAAAAATAATTTTATATATGTAATCATTTTTCCTTATCTCCAAATTCTATTTTCTTCTGAATAGGAAGCCACAATCCAATAAAAATCGCTAAAACAATCAAAGCAGCTG
>USOK01000174.1 GCA_900556295.1 uncultured bacterium
GACAGCTCTGTTAATGTGATTAAATCTTTCCAAGATGACAGAATTAAATTATTTGTAAATGAAAAAAATCTTGGACTTGCAACAACCGTTAAACGTGGAATTGAAAACTCTACAGGCGAATGGATTGCTTTTTTGGAAAGTGATGATATTTGGGAAAAAGATTGCTTGGAAAAAAGAGTGGAAATTGCAAAAAAATATCCTGATATTGGTTTAATATTTAATTCTGTCAAAATGTTTGGAGAACAAAAAAAATTAAACAGACTTAAAAAAGTTATAGAAGCTAATGTAAAAAAACTTAAAAAGAATACTTTTCCTACAAATATTTTCAAGCAAATAATTTATTTCAATATTGTACTAACTTTTTCTGCAGCCATGATTAATTCAAATATTATACTTGAAACCAACACAACAGTAGATAAGGAACTTGATTGGTGGATGTTTATACACCTTGCAAGAAATTATGATGTTTACTATATACCGGAGCAACTAACAAAATGGCGTATGCATCCCGATAGTTATATAAACAAAAAATTTAAAAATTTTACTATCCCTATAAACCTGCAATCAATAGCAGATATTTACAAGACAGAAAAAGACCCCGCACTTATTTGGGATGCTTTGTCAGTTTTATATAGAGAAAAAGGTCGTTTGGTAAGAAAACTGAAATCCATAGTAGGATTGCCACTACGAAAATAATAAGCTACACACACATTTGTAAACAAATTTGTAGCCCCTTATCAAAAACTTTTTCATAAATAGTGGAGAATGAATATATAATATTGCAAAAATTTTATCCGTTTTTTGCTTATTTTGAGGAACCGTAATTTGAGTTCTAAGTAAATTTTTCCTTATAAAATCAACAGGATAATTCGTTTGCTTCAGTATATTTTCCCAATTATACGTAAGCGTTATCTCATTATTTTTTTTACGCAAGACACTACACTTAACAAAAGGCATTTTATTTTTAATTACAAGTTTTTGCCAAAAACATATCAAAGCTTGATAAGAATAATCTTTTATATATTCATCACTTCTAAAATTATTTTCATAAAGCAATTGAGACAAACCTACTTCGTATTTAGAAATAATATCTTGTTTACAACTTTGAAAGGTTATAGATTTAACAAAATTTATAAAAATTGAATTCTGAAAAATCTGCTTTTTAAATGCAATAAAATAACTTTGCATATGAGGAACTTTAAAAAAAATCTGTTTTACAAAAGCCTGATATGCATAGTTATTTTTGGTAATTCCCCAAAAGTCACAATTCTTTTTCTCCATCTCGGCAAAAACTTCTGAAATCGGATAAAGCGGGCCATAACAACTGTCATTTGCAAAAATCAACTCATCATACTCAGAAAGCTTTGGTTCTAAATACAAAAAGCCTCTTTTATACGATCCAAAATCATATTCATCATGATTTTCCGTAATTGTATGGATTACAAGCCCGTTCAACTTCTCAAGTTCTGTTTGCGCAAGCTCTTTGCACGATACAAAAACAACATCACAACCTGCTTTTTTCAATGCACTCACATAGTATACAACATAATCATCTATCAAATTATCTTTATCATAATGCGCAAAAACTACGGCTCTTCTCATATTCAAATTATAGCATAAAAATTTGTAATTCCTTTGAGTTTGTAGTATCATTCAATCAAAGATAATATTTAATCGAGAGGGAAATATAAAAATGCAAGTATCATTAAACTGGTTAAACGAATTTGTTGATTTATCAGATATAGAAGTTGAGCAAGTGGCTCACGAATTAACTATGAGCGGATTAGAGGTTGAAGCGGTTGAAGAGTTAAAACCTCAGTTTACTAACATAAAAACTGTTAAAATTGAAAAAATTGACAATCACCCAAATTCAGATCACCTTCATCTAGTAACGGTAAACACAGGTTCTGGTTTAAAAACAGTCGTTTGTGGTGCTCAAAATATCGCAGTAGGTCAAATTATTCCTTACGCATCAGTGGGTTCACAAGTCCTTGACAGAAAAACCGGCGAAATGTTTACGCTAGCCCCTGCAACTATAAGAGGCGTTGAATCTCAAGGTATGCTTTGCTCTGCTGATGAATTAGGCGTTTCAGATAGAAATTATCAAGAAGAAGACGGAATTCTTGTCCTAAACAGAATTTTCCCAGATGTTCAAATCGGTGCTGATGTAAAAGATGTTTTAGGTTTTGAAAAGGACTACATCTTAGATGTTGCCCCTACAGCAAACAGAGGGGACCAAATGTCTGTAATTGGTGTTGCCAGAGAATTAAGCGCAATTTTTGACAGACCTTTAAAATTCTCTCCGCTAGAATGCACAAAAGATTTATCAACAGACAAGTTTAAAGTTGAAATTAAAGATGAAGATGTTTGTAAATACTACTCGATTGGCATTTTGAAAAATCTTAAAATAAAAGCATCTCCTGATTGGTTGCAAAAAAGACTTCTTGCATCAGGTGTTCGTGCAATCAACAACGTAGTAGACATCACAAACTATGTAATGTTGGAATATGGAACTCCTTTCCATGCTTTCGATTTGGACAAATTAAACGGCTATTTATGTGTAAGACGAGCTCAAAATGGTGAAAAATTAACTACCCTTGATGGTGTAGAAAGAGAACTTACAACTGACAGTGTTTTGATTGATGATGGCGAAAAAGGCGTTTGTCTTGCAGGTGTTTTCGGTGGCGAAAACTCTGAAATTGATGACAACTCAAAAAATATAGCTCTTGAAGCTGCATATTTCCCTGCTGCTACAACAAGAAGGTCTGCAAGAAGTGTTGGTTATCGTTCGGAAGCAAGTGCAAGATTTGAACGTGGTATTGATATCGAGGCAATAAGACCGGCTTTAATGCGTGCAATGCAACTTTTGGTAGAACTTGCAGATGCAGAAATCGAAGGGGTTGTTGAAACCGGTAAAAACGAACTTGAGCCTATTGAAATCACTCTAAGATACGCACAAATCAAACGTATTTTGGGTTGTGACATTGCTCCTGAAAAATGTATTTCAATTCTTGAAAAACTCGGTTTTAAAAATCTTGGCGGAAACGCAGCTGCCGCAAAATTCTTGGTTCCATCTTTCAGAGCAGTTGATGTGACTCGTGAAATTGATCTAATCGAAGAAATCGCAAGAATTAACGGTTATGACAAGATTACACCGACATTGCCTGCTAAAAACCAAACTCCGGAAATTTCTTTGGAAGAAAAAGTTATTAAAAAAGTAAATGAACTTATGCTTTCATCAGGCTTAGACGAAATTATAACAACTTCTCTAATCGGAAAACCGTTGCTAGACAAATACATGCAGTCATCCGATGATGCAAAAGCTGTTAAAGTATTGAATTCTGCAAGTGACGAAAGCACAATGCTAAGACAGGGCATGGCTGCAAGTGTTTTGAACTGTATGAAATACAACTATGACAACGCTCAAAAGACTGTTTGGGCT
>USOK01000175.1 GCA_900556295.1 uncultured bacterium
GTTTTGTGGAACTTTTTACACAAAAAGTTCCCGCAGTCCGCGCAGGACATAAAAAATCAACATTGACAGATTCTGAATAAGACGAAAATCTACGCTGAACACTAGATTTTCTGTCTTTTCAGAATGACATCCTGAGGTAGATTATAAATATTTCTTTATAATCAATTGCAATAAATATAAAAATTTTATAAAATTGAGAAAACAAAGGGATTAATTATGACTGAAAAACGTATTTTAATAGTTGATGATGATGACGAAATTAGAGAGTTATTAGAATTTGACGTTAGAGCCAGCGGATATTTTGTTGATACAGCTAGTGACGGGTTAGAAGGTTTAAATAAAGCCTTGAATAACTCCTATGACCTAATTTTACTAGACGTCATGATGCCTAAGATGTATGGGTTTGACGTTTGTAAAAATATTCGTCAAGCAAAACTTGCAATTCCAATTTTAATGCTTACCGCAAAAGGAACAATTGACGACAAAACTGAAGGTTTTGACTGCGGAGCAGATGACTATCTTGTAAAACCGTTTGACGTTCAAGAAGTTTTACTCAGAATTCGTGTGCTTTTAAGACGAAATCAAATTGAAGACAAAACTGTTATGTCTGATGAGGTTTTGAATGCCGGAGATATTCAGATTTTCCCCGAAACCCTTGAAGCTGTTGTTGTAAATAAAAAAGTTAAACTTACACCGACAGAGTTTGAGATTTTGTATTGCCTAATACAACATTTTAATACACCTGTTACACTTGCAACTCTTTTGGACGAAGTTTGGGGCTATGACAGCGATGAAGATGTTAGAATGTTAAGAGTTCACGTTGGCGGTTTGCGTAATAAAATCGAGCCTGATACAAAACATCCGAAATATCTTCACACAGTTACTAATGTAGGTTATAAATTAACTCCGTTTGGAGAAGAATAATGTTTGAAAAACACTTGAAAATTGTTGAACAGATTGCTGTTGTATTTGTTTTTGCCGTAATAGTTCCGACGTCTATAAGCGGATTTATTATAAATAATATTAACCAGCAATCAATGCGCTATCAGCTTAGAGAATCCGCTGTTTTAATTGCGAACATGGTTTCTGATGAAATAGATTTTTTTAACAAAACAGTATCTAGCAATCTTGAGCAAGTCATTTTTTCTCTCAAATATTTCAAAACTCCTAGCGCCAAAAACGCTTATTTGAGAGAAGTTACAAAATCACTTCCTGATTGTGAAAAACTAGAAATTGCAAATGAAAAAAGACTTGCAGATATTCACCAATTAAACAAAAAGACTAAAAAAGCAACAGTTCCCGTAAAAATTGATGATAATGAATACCTTGTTGCAACTTACAAACTGGACGCAATCAAGGATGAACTATTCAAATCTCTAACAGACGATAAGCGACAAATTTACGTACTTACAAATGACGGGGATTTGATTGCGGAACACAATTATACTAATGATGCATATAAAAAAACTATTTCACTTTTGCCAAAAAGATTACGCAAAAACAAACCAGTAGTATTCGGAGATGTTAAAAATCAACCATTGGTCTATGTCTCCAAAGATGAACCTAAAATTACTATTATCGTAAATACAACAGAAAAAGTTACACGCAAAGCCATAACAAACAATAGCTTGAAAATTATTTTGTCATGCCTGTTTGCGACGTTAACAATTATATTTGTTGTTGGACTTTACACTTATTATTTGTACATCAACATAAGACAGTTGTTTAAAGGTATTATTGCGATTTCTAAAGGTAATTACGAGCGTCAAATCAGGTTATTGACAACAGCTTTTACTCCTCACGAAATTATTTTCCTTGCGTTTGAGTTCAACCGAATGGCAACAGAAATTCACAAATCATATATTCAGTTGAAGAAAAACAACATTGAACTTAAACAATTAAATGAATTTCGTTCAAACTTAATTGACACAGTGAGCCACGAATTGAGAACACCTTTAACAAGCATTCAAGGCTACACTTCACGACTTATGCGTCAAGATATTACTATTGATGAAGAAACTCGCCAAAAATCTTTACGTGTTATAAAAGACCAATCTGAACGTCTAAAACGTCTGATTGAGGACTTGTTAACAATTCCGGATATTGAAGGTATGCGCTTAAGGACAAAAGTTGAACAAGTATGGATTCCGGAAGTCCTTGAAGAAGCAAAAATTTTGATTAAAAATAAAGACCATAAAGAAATAGAATTCAATATCGCAGAAGATTTTCCACTTGTTGATGCGGATAAAGACAGGCTTATTCAGGTGTTTGTAAACCTTCTCGAAAATGGAGCAAAATATGCAAATGAAGGCTCAAAAATCACTGTAGAAGCTTATACAAAAGACGATAAGGCAAAAATATTTGTAAAAAATGCCTGCAATGTTATTCCGCCTGAAAAACTAAACAAGTTGTTTGAAAAATTTATCAGACTTGACGATAACACAACAAGAACAACTCGTGGAACAGGTTTAGGACTGTTTATCGTAAAAGGACTTGTTGAAGCAATGAATGGTGAAATAAAACTTCATAGTGACGAAAATTGCGGTTTTTGTGTTGAACTGACTCTAAATTTGTCAAATGCAGTTGAGGTTGTTTAATGGAACGTGCAATAAATTTAGCCAAACAAGCAAAAGGTGAAATTCCTGTCGGAGCACTAATTATCAAAGACGGTGAGGTTATTGCTGAAACATTTAACCAAAAAGAAATATTAAATGATGTCACGGCACACGCAGAAATTTTGGCAATAAGAGAAGCTGAACAAAAGCTTGGGCGTTGGCGACTTGATGACTGCGAAATGTTTGTAACCCTTGAACCTTGTCCAATGTGCGCTTGGGCAATAATCAATTCAAGAATAAAAACAGTTTATTTCGGCTCTTACGATCACAACTATGGAGCATTGGGGTCAAAAATTGACCTGCGACAAATTGCAAACTCCAAACTCAAAGTTTACGGCGGAATTATGGAAGATGAATGCAATAAGATTTTGAAAGATTTTTTTGAAACGAAACGTGAGAAAAAAGTAGAATAGATGCAAAGAGAATAAGTGAAAAGTGAAACGTGAGAAGTGAAAAGACCGTATCGTTAGTGAGTGATGAATGGTGAGAAAGTAGGTTGGGGTTTCTACCCCAACATCATGAATATTATCAGTTTTGGTAGGGCGGGATACACGTCCCGCCAACGTTTTTTCAATCAACATTGACAGATTCTGAATAAGACGAAAATCTACGCTAATCGCTATATTTTCTGTCTTTTCAGAATGACATCATGAGTAGCATCAATTCTTGTCATTCTGAAAGCATAGGTGCTACGCACGTAGTCCTCTGTATAAATATTGGTCCATACTTCAGACACTAGTGTAAAGTTTTACGCACGTAGTCCTCTGCAACAATATTTATTCCTACTTCAAATATTGGTGGAATGTTTACGCACGT
>USOK01000176.1 GCA_900556295.1 uncultured bacterium
AAATATAAAGGAGGAGAACTTTATGCCAGAAGAATCTAGAGATTGTGGATGCGGACGTAACAATAACTGCTTAAGCAACTTATTTGGAGGTTGTGGATGTGGTGATAGTAGTATTTTATTCTTTATAATAATATTTTTATTACTATTTTGTAATTGTGGATGCAACAGATAAACATATAAAAAGGTAACATTGACAAATGTTGCCTTTTTTCTTTTTTATCTTGACTGAAAAATGTAAGAATGATATACTAACTTTGTAGAAATTTATCACATTTAGGAGGAAAAGATGTTGTTAAAAAACATTTTTAATATACGAAGAATTATAAGTATAATTTTAATAGTTTTAATATTATCTAGTTCAATTATACTATTAAATATAGGAGAAACTAAAGCATCATATAGTACTGAGTTTTCAAAATATCCAGGATATGAGGCTTTAATAAAAAAATTACAAGAAGCACATCCGAATTGGGAATTTGAAATAATGGAAACTGGTCTTGATTGGTATGCATCAATTGTCGAAGAATCAACAGGTCACCATGGACTAAATGTTGTATCTAAAAACAAATCAGATGCTTGGAAGTGTGCATGCAATAAAACTGTTGAAACGGTTTGGAAATGTGCTTCAACAGCAACAGTAGCATACTACATGGATCCAAGAAATTCTTTAAATGAAAATTATATATTCCAATTTGAACAGCTAACTTATGATGAAAAAATTCAAACAAGAGAAGGTGTAGAACAAATATTAAAACCTTGTAATTATATGCAAGGAAAAGTTACATATTATGATACAAAAGGAAACAAAAAGACTTTAAACAAAACTTATGTAGATGTAATAATGGAAGCAGCAAAACAATATAATGTTAGTCCTTATCATTTAGCATCAAGAATTAGACAAGAACAAGGAACTGGAGATGCAGGCTCAATGATTTCTGGAAAATGGACTGGAGAGAGTGGAGCATATAAAGGATATTATAACTTCTTTAATGTAAAAGCTTATGGCGATGATGTCGTAAAAAATGGGCTAATTCATGCTAAGAGCAAAGGATGGACAGATCCAGAAAAATCTATTAAAGGTGGAGCAGCTGTGATAGTAAAAGACTATATATCATGTGGACAAGATACTTTGTATTTACAAAAATTTGATGTTGTTGATGGTGGAGATGGATACTATGCTTGGCAATATATGACAAATGTATCCGCATCAAAAACAGAAGGCTATACAATGAGAGATGCATACAATGAAATGGGGTTACTATCTGGAGAATCTAAAATAAAATTTAAGATTCCTGTATATAAGAATATGCCTAGTCAAATATCACCTGAACCAGGTAATGAAAAGCTTGTAACTCAAGATGTTAAAATAACAGGAGACGCCGTAGCAGTTAGAAAAGGTAAAGGAACAAACTATGATAAAATTACTTCTTTAAGTAAAAACACCAAACTTTTAAGAATTGAATTAGATAATTCTACTACAGGTGGTTATTATTGGGACAAAGTAGTATTAGCGAATGGAACAGTTGGTTATGTTGCAAGAACATATTTAGCACAAATTGATTTACAATCGAATTGCAACGAACAATATATTACAACAAAATATACAGATTTTAGGAATGGACCAGGAACTACCAAAACATCTGTATTAAGAGTACTAGCTTCAGGACAAATAGTGACAGTTGTTGAAAAAGGAAAATATAATTCTTTAAATAGCAATGATTGGTGGAGAATTAAATTAAGTGACGGAACTTATGGATATGTGACTGCAAGTAGTTTTGAACAATATGATCCAAGCAAAGTTGATCAATTAAGAATAATTTGTACTGATGGTTTAACTGTTAGAAAATCTCCAACAACAAGTTCTGCAGCTTTAGCATCTTTAGCTAAAGGAGCTATTGTAACCAGAACTGAAAAAGACGTTGAAAGCACACAAAAAGAATATGTATGGAGCAAAATAATTACATCTAGTGGAATTGTTGGATATATAGCAACTAGAGATGTTAAAGCTAATGAAGATTGGGTTGAGGTTATAAAGAATAATAATCCTGAAACGCCAACAGAAGTAAAGGGAAATGGATTCAAAACAAGTGGAACAAATATCATCTGTCAGCCTAATATTAAAGTTTCAGACATTAAATCAGCGTCAAAAGATATTGTAATAAAAAAAGGTTCAACTATAATAACTGATACAGCAAACGTCGGAACAGGTTACACATTAACATTAAATGATAAAACATATACAATAGTGGTTTTAGGAGATGTTAATGGAGATAATGAAGTAAATTCAGCAGATTTATTAGGTATTGTAAAGTATTTAAAAGGAACACTTAAAATTACTCAAGAATGTGAAAAAAAATCAGCTGATGTAAACAAAGACGGTGAAATTAATTCAGCAGATTTACTAAGCATAGTCAAATATTTAAAAGGCTCTATAAAAATAGAGGTTTAAACGGAGGAAAAAATGAAAAAGATATTTGACAATGAAAATATCATGGATACAACGGAATTTGTCATGGAAAGTACAAGTGCCGGCGAGACGATCCGTTCGGTAAAAAACCTTGTGCTTGCCATTTCAACTGTCATCATCATATTGCTGGCAGTGCTTATGGAACGCAGTTTTATCACAAAAGAAAAAGCAGAGATCGCTTTGATGAAAGCAGTCGGTTTCAGTGACGGGTCTGTTATTCTGCATCACACCTTACGCTTTACCGCAATTACACTTATCGCAATCATGATCTCATCGGCATTGCTCATGCCGCTTATGAATCTAATCATAGATCCGATATTTGGGCGCATGGGAGCAACGGGAAAAATAGCCTATCAGATAAATGCCGCAGAGATATTCGGCTTATACCCTGTCATAATTCTCACAGCTACCGTGACAGGCACACTTCTCACTGCACTCTGCACAAAAACAATAAAAGCAAGCGATACCGCAAGCATCGAATAATGGAGGAAAATCCGATGAATACAGTTTTACAGACAAAAGGACTTTGCAAAACGTACATTGTAAACAAGCGCCAGAACAACGTCCTGAAAAACATTGACCTGACCATCCACGAGGGCGAAATAGTAGCAATTATGGGACCGTCCGGTTCGGGCAAAAGCACACTTCTCTACTGCGTTTCGGGCATGGACAGAGTAACAGCAGGCAATGTCTTTTTTGACGGCAGAGAGATCACTAAACGCAGTGACAAGGAGCTTGCACGACTCCGCCTGGATGAAATGGGATTTATCTTTCAGCAGATGTACATGATGAAAAATCTTTCTGTACTGGATAATATCATTCTCCCGGCGGTGAAATCCAAGAAGAACACCGAAACACGAAAGCAGATCGAGGAGCGTGGACGGACACTCATGCACAGACTGGGCATTGACGATATCGGCAGCAA
>USOK01000177.1 GCA_900556295.1 uncultured bacterium
CCCCGCCGATAAACGTATCAATCCTTGGTTCATCCGTAAGTTTTTGGGCATAGTGAACAATGTTTGGAATACTAACATGTGCACACCCCGTGATTATCACAAGGCCTTTTGATGCTTTGAAAATTAAAACTGTTTCATCTTTATATTTATAATCCGTGTTATAAAACTTCGGAATTTCGCCTGAATACAATAGTTTTGGAGTAATCCATTTCGGATTTGAAGAGAATTCAACATCAAAAATATCACATAATTTTGCACTACCCCCCGGGAAGCCAATATCTTCAGCTCTTTCATTTAATTTAGGTTCAAAAACATCCGGATGCGCCAATATAGTCTTTTGATTAAGGCTAATTCCAGCATTTAGCATTTTTCGATAAATACTATCAAGCTTTAAAAGCCCTGCTGTATGGTCAACATGTCCGTGTGAAAGAACAATTTCATTCAAATCCGCCAAATCAATATTGAGTTTATAAGCATTTTTGATAAATGCGTCAGAATAACCACAGTCGAACAAAATTTTGTGGTAGTCATTTTCCAATAAAAATGACAATCCAGTCTCAGCAGTAAGCGGATAGCCCATTTTGCAGTTGTTATCGACCAATACAGTTAAATTCATTAATTCCTCACATATACATACACCCATTATAACAATTTTTTATGCGAATTTCAAGACATCAATTTAAAAAAAAATTTTTGTAAACATTTATTAAAAAAAACAGATTTTATTAAAGATTTTTGTAACTTTTGCCGTAGAAGAGTATATGGTTAATGTGCAAGAAAGGTGAAAAATGACCGAAAATCAACTTAACGTAAATGGCGTAAATATTCCTTCTCAAAAATTCAGTGTAAATGGGGTAAAAATGTCCATATTACAACAAGAAAACAAA
This sequence comes from uncultured bacterium, assembly GCA_900556295.1. Lineage (GTDB taxonomy): Bacteria > Cyanobacteriota > Vampirovibrionia > Gastranaerophilales > Gastranaerophilaceae > Stercorousia. Next base: position 888 of record USOK01000177.1, read on the forward strand.
TTGCTTTTTGATTTCCTTAAAGACAAGGGCTACAAAGAAGATGCTATTATTTATTCATCAGATGTTGACAAACTTGTAGAAGACAACGACACAAGCGGGAATAACAAATTATCAATAAAAGAAGCACGAGCAATGGGACTTGAAGGCAGTCGCAAAGATGTTCGTTCTGCCTTAAAATCACTAAATGAAATTAAAAATTCCGGTTACGTAGTAAGTGACAATGAACAGTATCCTGTTACAGTAAACAATAACGAAACCGATTTTTACAACAAAGATGGTGTTTTGCTTAGTAATACCAAAAAGCTTGACGGTGACGGCAAACTAGAAACTTTTTATCTAAAGGGAGATAAAAATCTTGTTGATAAAACCATAGAAACTTCTCCAGACAAAAAATTGACTGTAGAAACGACCTATGAAAACGGGGACATTGAACAGCCAGCAGAAACGACTATCAATGATAATAATGATATTACAAAAATAAAATACGATTGGTTTGAAAAAAATTTAAACTCTAAGACAACCACACATGGAGATGATGTTGAAACAATAATTTATAAAAACACGCAAAACGGAGTAGTTCCTAAGCGCATAGTTTCTTCTCTTAAATCAAATCCTGATTCTTGCAAATCAATTGATAATAAATACAATGACAAAAACAAATTAGAAAACCAAACTGTAGAATATTCAGGAGCAAAAATTTCTCCCAAAGACAAGATTATAAAAGAAGATATTAAATTTGACCCAAATACAGGAAAACAAACTTCCAACGAAATAACTCACACTGACGGAACTAAACAGTATTTACAAGTTTTTGACGGCAAACCTCACGAAGTAGGAAAAGACAAAAACGGTAATACTTTCGTAGTCCTTGATGTTCCTGAAGGCTGGAGTATGAGAAAAATCGCCGATGAATACGGAATTTCAAGAGATGATTTACTAAAAGCAAACACAAATGAAAAAGGTGAAGCTCTTTATCATACAAACAATAAGGGCGTGGAATATTTCTATATTAATGATAAAGCTGTAATTCCAAAACCAACTAAAATGCCTGACGACAAGAACTTGAAATACAGTTATACATTGCCGGCAGAAGAAAACAATGCAAAAGAAGCTGTAGACACCCAAGCTCACTCCCCGAAAGCGCCTACACAAACATCTAAGGCAACACAAAATTTGGAACAACCCCATGTGGCAAAACCAAATGTTAATCACTCCCAGAAAAAAGTAATAGAAGTTGGCAACAAACCTGTTACAACATCACAAAATGCGAGTACTGGTAAACAAGCTGTAACAGAAAATAATAAAAGAATAAATACTTCAAAACAATCTGCTCCTGCAAAGCCAGCACGAAAAACTCAACAAACCAAAACACCTAGTGATGTAACTCCTGCAAAATCAAATCCGACTACGACTACGACTACAACTACAAATAAAACTAAAACAACAAAAACTAATAACACAACTCATAAAATCAAAACAAACAAAATTAATACATCTGCTACAATTAAAGCAAGAGCGACAAAAGCTAAGAAAGTAGCTCCAGAATATCATAGCAGTAAATTTAGGGCTATTCAAAAACCACTTCATATTATAGACCCAAGGGTCACTGTTAAAAAAAGTAGAATTGATAGTCTTGGACTAGTTTCTGAAAAAATAACAGAATATAATCTTAAAAATACAATGTGCGATATCGTAAAAAAACACGACTGCACTCTAACATCTGCACTATTAAGAGAATACTCCAAACCACGCAAAATTCTAAATGGCCAACCATATAAATATGAAAAAGCAACTATAATTCAGGATTTAACATTCTTAAAACAAACAATACAAAAAGCAGAAGCAAAAGGTTATGAAATTCCACAAGAATTATATGCCTATATTCCGCCAAAAACAGAATTTGCAACTCCAGCAAGAATAAAGTTGGAAATTCAAACGTATGAAGCAGTATTTGGCAAAGGTTCTGCAAACTATCATATTCCAAGATAAACTAACTCTGGCAAATTCTTTAGTTTGTAAAACAATTCTGATGCGATTTTGAAATTTTCAGGATCGGAGCTTACGTAGAATTTTTCATAAGAAAAATTATCACCAAGTAAACTATTTTTTGCTAAGTCAGCTTTTATACTCTGCGCAAATGCAACCGCAGGATCGATAAATGTTTTTTCCGGCAAAAACCTTTTCAATATTCCTAACAAATATGGATAATGCGTGCAGGCCAAAACGATTTTGTCAGGTTTGTTTTGCATCATTGTTTCTAATATTTCTTGAACCTGCATTATACTTTGTGGTTGATTAATTCTGTGTTCCTCAACTATTCGAACCCAATTCGGAGCAGGAAGTTCAAACACCTTCATTTCAGAATTGTATTTTGCAATTTCTATTGAATATGCATGCGAGTTTATTGTTGCAGGAGTACCAATTATGCCAAGTTTATTCACATTTTCCAATTTTGCAAGTGAAGAACAAACCGTTTGAATAATTGGATAAATTTTG
>USOK01000178.1 GCA_900556295.1 uncultured bacterium
AACGGGATCGTGTGTCCATGAACATATTGATTGAGGTAAATATTGGAAAAGAAAAACAAAAAAATGCAGCAGAACAAGCATATTATGAAGCATTAGCACAATATCAAGCAATGAAAACAGGTAACGAGAGTGCTCTTAAAAATTTGAATTATGCTACAAATATCTATGGAGAGGACTCAACACAAGCTTCTGATGCGTTGAAAAAATATAATTTGTCAGGCAAATCTCTTTTTGCATCAGACACAAATTTAAGTATTGCACGTGATAGATTTAATTCAGCAAACACTTCTGCTTTTAAAGCTTATTTATCAACCCAAATAAATAGTTAACTTAACTATACAATACGCTTGCAATTTTTCTTTTATATATTATCATGCAACTTGTAGAGTGCTTACGCCAATAATCACTCAACAAGTAAAGGAAAATTGAAATGAACTTAAAAAACAAACAAGAAATAGTTAAAGCTTACGGTAAAAATGTAAAAGACACTGGTTCTACAGCTGTTCAAGTAGCTATGATGAGCAAGAAAATCTCTGAACTTACTGAACACCTAAAATCTAATCAAAAAGATTTCGCTACAAAAAGAGGTCTTTTGATGATGGTAGGTAAAAGAAAAAGACTACTTTCTTATTTGAAAGCTCAAAATCTTGATGAATACAGAGAATTAATCAAGAAATTGGGTATTCGTGGTTAATTTTAAACAAATCAAAAACTTTTCAAGAGGCTGTCAAATGACAGCCTTTTGTGTTATTTTTAACAAGAAAGATGTAGGGTGGGGAAAACGCAGTGTCCCCACCAAAAACAACTAGAAAGAAAGCCTATGCAACCATTAAAATCAATGCGCTTACATATCGGAGTTTTCGGCAGGACAAATGTCGGGAAATCTTCAATTTTAAACAGAATTACAAATCAAGAAATATCAATTGTTTCCGACATTGCCGGAACAACAACTGATGTTGTTGAAAAATCAATGGAACTTTTGCCCATTGGTCCCGTAACCTTTCTTGATACCGCCGGACTCGACGACAAAACAGAATTGGGAGAACAGCGTATTGAAAAAACAATGAAAGTGCTTAACCGCATTGATGTTGCTGTAATTGTTTGCGATTACAATAAAAACGAATTAGATGATTATGAAAAATTAGATCGTCATAGCAACGTCGACGCAATCTTAGGTAATTGTGAAAAGGAAATAATCAACAAACTCAATGAGCTTAAAATTCCCTATTTGATTATTGTAAATAAGTGTGATTTGAATAAAAACTACAATTTTCATGAGAATATAAACAATGAAAGAAAATTAACTGCAGGTTGTGTTTACCAACCCAACAACGAAACTAAAAAAAATCACAATTCAGATATACAAACCATCTTCACTTCTGCAAAGTACGATGAACAAATTGTTTTCAAATTCAAAGAAGCATTGGTTAAGCTTTTGCCGGAAGATTTTGTAAATTCTCCTAAAATTGCAGGGGATTTGGTTGCGCCAAAAAGCACTGTTATACTTGTTATTCCAATAGACAAAGAAGCACCCAAAGGGCGTATTATTTTACCGCAAGTGCAAACTCTTAGGGATTTGCTAGATAACAATTGTTTAACTTATGTAGTTAAAGAGAGCGAACTAAAATATGCGTTAGAGAACCTTAAAACTCCGCCGGCACTTGTAGTTACGGATAGCCAAGCTTTTCGTCTGGTTTCACAAATCGTTCCCCAAAATATTCATTTAACATCTTTTTCAATCCTTTTTGCAAGGCTAAAAGGTGATTTAGACGAATTCGTAAAAGGTGCTCAGGCCATTGACTCGTTAAAAGACGGCGATTTAGTTTTAATCCTTGAAAGTTGTACACACCATGCAATAGAGGACGATATCGGCAGGGTAAAAATTCCGAACCTATTACGTAAAAAAACAGGCAAAAACCTTATTATACATAATTACGCCGGACACGATTTCCCTGATTTAACGGATTACAAACTAATTATCCATTGTGGAGCTTGCATGACCAACCGTAGAGAGGTTTTATCAAGAATTTTAATAGCAAACCAAAAGAATGTACCAATAACCAACTATGGCATCGCAATTTCCTACTGTCTTGGTATTTTACCAAGAGCAATTGAGATTTTCAGCGGGAAAGATTAATCTATTTAAGTTTTTCAAATTCTGCCAAAAACTCTGAAACCTTCATATCAAATGTTAATGCTATTTTTTCAAGCACATCAAGTTTTATACCCTGTTTCAAATTTTCAATTCTACACAAAATTGCAGGGTCAATTTCTGCTTCCATTGCGAATTTATTCAACGACAAACCTTTATGTTGCCGTTTAGTTTTTATAAATTTTCCTAAATCAGAGTATTGCATTTATTGAGATTATGCAATACAATAACATTAAATTCATTGAGATTTCTCAACACAACAGAAGGATTATAGTTAGTGGAAAATTTTATTTACAAATTAAAAAATAGATACTATAATAGTGATATGACACAGCACAAATTATTTGGGTTTACATTAGCAGAAACACTGATCACAATCGGAATTATTGGAGTTGTTGCAGCATTAACTATACCTTCTATTATTCAAAATTATCAAGAGAAAACAACCATTGTTAAATTAAAAAAGCACTATTCAATGATGCAACAAGCTTATACAATGGCAATTCAAGAAAATGGAACTGCTGATAATTGGGGCTTAAAAGCAAATTCATATAATGATAATGAAAATATATTATATTATTTAAAACCATATCTCAAAACAATTAAATATTGTGGGAGTCAAAATAACTGTTGGCAAGCTCCTAGATATAATTTGAACAAAACTACAGCTGAGTCGATTGGAGTTTACAAATCCTATTCTAAAGCCATTTTTAATGACGGAAGCATTATTGCTGCTCGTGTACATGAAACAGATTTTTCTGATGATATCCATAGATGGGCAGGTTATTCAATAGATTTAAATGGAGAAAGGGGCCCTAATGTATATGGGAAAGATGTTTTTAACTTTTATTTTACGCAAAATAAAATAATTCCTTTTGGCGGACATAATCAAGCTTATGATTTTGATAGTGGCTGGGGTAACCCTAAAATAGCCAAAAACTCTGTAGGTTGCGCAGCTTGGATTTTACAAAATGAAAATATGGATTATTTACATTGTGACGGCTTGAGTTGGGCTGGCAAAAAAAGCTGTAAAGAGAAATAGAAATTTTTGTAAATAAACAAAAAACAGATTCTGAAAAGGCAGAAAATCTAGCGAACAGCGTAGATTTTCGTCTTATTCAGAATCTGTCAATGCTGATTGAAGCTGAAGTATCATTGTTGGGCTGGCGTCTTGAAATTACTTCTCGCTCGGAACT
>USOK01000179.1 GCA_900556295.1 uncultured bacterium
CTATGTCATCAATTTTTGAAGTAAAAAGAGTTTTACAAAACGGTTTTGATTTGAACAATATTATCAATGAAAAGACGTACAGCGTTGTTTCTCTTGTAAAAATGACATCTTTCAGAGGAATTGGCTCCGGACAATATGTTGTTGCAAGGATTTTTAAGTTTGAAAAAGCATATTATCTGCTTGAAATTTCTGGAGTTTTACCTTCTTCTAGAAAAGATGATGCATTAAGATATTCAGTTGCAAAAATTATCCAAAACCCAGAGTTGGTGTATTTTGATAATCCTGAAAAGCAAAAAGAAATTGAAAAAGAAGTAAAAGAAATTTATAAAAAGTTTATTGAATTTTTTGGAACAGATGAAATTATCACTACAAATAAGTTCGCGGATGATTTGATTGGTGCTTTTAATGATTTCACTGAGGGTGGAGAAAAGGTTGATTTTTCTGATAAAATTCAGCAACCTGAAACCTATAAGTTCTTTAGTGTTTCAGAGTTTAATAATTCGTATGACAACTTTTTAGAGAATTCTCTTGGTGGATTTTCTTCGCATAAAGAAACTTATGACGTTGGTATTATTTTTGATGAAGAATTAGGACTTTATGCAGTGCCGTTTTTTGCAACATTTAACAAAATTATTGAAAATTCTGACAATGTAGAAAATGCAAAAGCTTGCGTACAATTCTTCTTAGAGAATGATAAGTTCTCTGCCAATATAATCAAACGAGTTGCAGAGCGACATGAAAACTTTATGGAAGTTGTAAACAAACTTTTAGGGACAAATTATACATTTGATGAGCTTTTGGAACATTATAAATCAAGGTATTTGGAAAATAAAATCTTTTCATCAACAACAGTTTTGTATAAATCAAAAGCGTTTTCAAAAACATTAGGTATAATTGAAGAGGATATTGAAAAACCGTCGCTAGAGGGTGTTGATTTGAGCAAGATTGGTAGAAATGATCCTTGTCCTTGCGGAAGTGGTAAAAAATTCAAAAAATGTTGTGGAGCGAATTTGTAGGACTAAATTGTTTTTTTAGGTGCACCTGACAAATAATAAAAAGTAGAAGTAGGTATCCAGTTCTACTTTACTGTAAATATATTATTTTAGAAACGGTCTACTCACTATTCACAATTCCTATTCACTTTAATCAAAAATCTTTCCATTTTTTTTCAAAATTTGCCTAATGTTACAAAATATAAAGATGGATTTAAAAGTGTCTCAAAATCAGTTATAATGCCTCTATGCTATGCTATGCTGGGCGGTGCACTATAGCAAATTTTTAACGCCTTGTGTTTTAATAAATATGAAGGTTCAAATATTAGAAAGGTGTAGAAATGGCAATAGATGCAGTAAGCAATTATTCAGTTGGACTTCAACAAACTCCAAAAGCAAGTTTGAAATTGCAACAAAGTTTTACTTCAAAACCCGAAGTTGATGAAGAAAAATCAAATGCAACAAAATATATGATAGGCGCAACAGCTTTAGCAGCAGTAATCGGATTAGGTATTGCCGGTTACAAAGGAAAACTTGGTAAAGGTATTCAAGAATTTTTAGGTGGTGCAGAAAAAGCTGTAAAAGATGGCGCTCAAAATGCAAGTGAAAGTACAGGATCTGCAAGTAAACCATTGACCGAAGGAGCAGAAGAAGTTACAACGAATGTTTCAGAAGAAATTGACAAGGTAAATGATTATTTCAAAAAAAATGGAGTAGATGGAAAGGCTTTTATTGATAATAATAATCCAGAACAAGTTGTTATAATAACAAGAAATAAAGATGGTTATTATAAACAAGTACAATCCAAAAAAGATTTTAAATTTCATGATAGCAGTAGCTCGATTGGCTCAGATAAAAAGATTTCTTCTGTTGTGATAGATAAAAGTACACCTATTCACAAGGTAGAAAAAGTTGCTGCAAATGGCGTTAAGACAACTATTACAAGAAAACAATTAAAAAATGGTGAAGTGATTGTAAACACAACTGTAGAAAAAGACGGATATGCTTATAATAAATCTGTGAGATTTGACAAGGATAAAAATTTCATTGATAGTTCTGAATATATCGATATGCCAACTTATTTGACGCCGGCAAGTTCTTCTACTCCGGGGTTCGCAGAAGCTAAAAAAGAAGTTTTAGCAAAACTTCGAGAAGGTTTAAATTGGTCAGATGAACCAATTAGAAAAACTCCTCAAGCATAATGAATAAAATTTTTAGAAGAAAGAAAAACTACAAAAAAGATGGGAATATTCCATCTTTTTTGTTATATTTGGATATTTATAAGTATCCTTCTCAAAGAATTGTTTAGCACATACAATTCTCTATAAAGTGTTTCCCTCTCCAATCATCTCAAGCAATGTTTTTGAGCTAATTCCGATTATATTTTCCAGGTCGCCGGTGAATGATTTAATATAGCCGTCAGGCATTTCTTGTATGCCGTAAGAACCGGCTTTATCAAACGGCTTAAAATTGTCTATATAGTATTTTATTTGCTCATCTGTTAAATTTTCAAACGCAACTTCGCTGGTTGTAGATTTTATTTTGTAATCGCCTGTTGTAGAATTTATGATTGCAATTGCAGTTACAACGTGATGAGTTTTGCCGGATAAATTTTTTAGCATTTCAAAAGCTCCATCATACCCGTTCGGTTTGCCGAGAATTTTTCCATCAAGTACTACGATTGTATCTGCTCCGACTATTAAAGACTGTTCATTCACTATAGTAACAACCGCTTTGGCTTTGTTATACGCCAAATTCTCTATAAAATCATAAGAAAAATCCGTCCTCGAGTGGTCTTCCACATACGGTGACGGAATGATTTCAAATCCAATATTATGTTTTCTTAGAATATCCGCTCTCCTTGGAGAAGAAGAAGCAAGGATAATTTTTCCCACCATTTTGTTCTCACTTTCTTTACCTGCAATTATACAGGAAAAAAATGAGAACAGAAACTTTTTATTGATATTGGGAAGTTTTGTTATATCTTGCGGTACGTGCATTGATAGCGTAGCACGCAATGTTGAGCCTTTGCTTAAGGTTCATCATATTTCGATACATGCTTGCGTAATCATTCATCGCATCCATCATTTTTTTCGGATCAACCATAGATTCCATACTATCGTGGTTGTCAACTTTTTCTTCTGCATATTTCTTGACCAAGAGTTGGTCAATATAATCCTCAGCACCTATTGCCATTGGTGTCCTCCCTGTGATTTTTTTAATTCCTATTGTGTGTGATGTGTGAGAAAGAGTTTTAAAAATTAAAAACTTTTTTTAAAAACGGGGAAAGTTTTCAATTTCGGCTTTGAACGATAACTGAAAATTTTTTTATTTTTTTCTG
>USOK01000180.1 GCA_900556295.1 uncultured bacterium
GTTATTCAGAATCTATCAATATTAATTTTTAATGTCCTGCGCAGACTGCGGGATCGTTATTGTTCTCATTCCACTATCGTGGCAATTTGACTCCGTAATCTGTTGTTTGATAGTTTTTACTCAAAATTGTCTATATGTTATAAAATGTAAACAAAAGCTTAAAATGCTTAAATCTCACTCATAATGCCTTTATGCTGTGCTATGCAATGTTATGCGCACCGATGCTATATGGCAATTTTTTTAAGTCTAATGTTTTTATAAAAGAGTAAGGGAAAATCGATTTTCAAAAAAAGTAAGAAAAAATATAGGAGAAAAATTTGGAATTTAGCAAATTAGTATCATCAGGAGCAGACTTATTTGCAGCTTATGCAAAAAAGCTAAAGCGCCTATGAGTGCATTTGAAAAGAATCTTTTGGGAACAGCAAAATTGCATCCAGGTTCACCTGTGACTGATATTTATGCAAAAATTCCTCAAGTTGTACTGCTTTGTACGCCTAAGAACCCTATGCCAGCTGAATTAAGAACATTTGCAAGTTGGGCAAAATCTTTGGAAAGACAATAAAAAAGTAAGTTGCGCACACATGCTCAGCTTTAAGATGACAAATATTAATAAAGCGTGTTCTATTTTTTAAGAACACGCTTTGTTATATTGATAAATAATATCTGGTAGTACTAGTCTTTAGCTTTCATTGTAGGGAAAGCGATTACGTCACGGATTGACGGAGAGTTTGTCAATAACATTACAAGTCTGTCAATTCCCATTCCCATACCGCCTGTTGGTGGCATACCATATTCTAGTGCGTTGATGAAGTCCTCATCAATTTCCATTGCTTCTTCATCCCCTGCTGCTTTTGCTTGTGCTTGCGCTTCAAATCTCATTCTTTGATCGATTGGGTCTGTAAGTTCTGAGAATGCGTTTGCGATTTCCCAACCGTTTACACGAGTTTCAAATCGTTCTGTCAAGCGGTCGTTATCTCTGTGAACTTTTGCAAGTGGAGAGATTTCTCTTGGGTAATCGATGATGTGGCAAGGTTGAATAAGTGATGGTTCGATTTTTTCTTCGAATACTGCTTCAACAACTTGTCCCCAGTTCATTCCGTCCTCAACTTGAACGTGAAGGCTTCTTGCTGTTTCAATAGCCTGTTGTGCACTGTAAATTTCCATGAAATCAACGCCTGTGGCTTCTTTGATTGAGCCAAGCATTGTTTTTCTATCCCAAGGCGGAGTCAAATCGATTTCGTTTTCGCCGTATTTGATTTTTGTAGTGCCAAGAACTTCTTGCGCAACATAGGCAACCATATTTTCTGTCAAAGTCATCATATCGTTGTAGTCTGCATAAGCTTGATACAACTCAATCATAGTGAATTCAGGATTGTGACGAGTGTCAATCCCCTCGTTTCTGAAACATTTCCCGATTTCGAAAACTTTTTCAGAAATTCCGCCGACGATTAGACGTTTTAGGTAAAGTTCAAGCGCAATTCTTAATGTCAAGTCCATTTCCAACGCATTGTGGTGAGTTGTGAAAGGTCTTGCATTTGCACCAGATGCCATTGTTTGCAAGATTGGAGTTTCAACTTCTATATAACCTTGTTTTGCCAAAAATTCTCTGACTTTTTGAACAATCATACTTCTTTTTCTGAAAGTATCTCTGCTTTCTTCGTTTACGATTAGATCAACGTATCTTTGGCGATATTTAAGCTCAACGTCAGTAAGTCCGTGATAGTGGCTTAAAGTTTCTGCTTTTTCTTTGCTGATTTGTTTGTTAGGCAAAGGCAAAAGCGCTTTTGATAATAGAGTTAATTCAGTTGATTTGATAGAAAGTTCTCCACGAGGAGTTCTTCTGATTGTTCCTGTAAACCCAACGATATCGCCGATATCGATAAGTTTTAAAACTTTAATTTGGTCTTCTGACAAGTTTTCTTTGTGAGAGAAGATTTGAATTTTTCCTGAAGCGTCCATAAGGTCGATAAACATACCTGTGTTACGGATTGCCATTACACGACCGGCAACAGAGTATTGGTCTTCTGTTTCAACGCCAGCTTCAAGATCTTTGTATTTTTCTTGTAACTCTACAGCATCGGCAGTTTTTTCGAACTTGTAAGGGTATGGATTAACCCCTTTATCTGCCAAGTCTGCAAGTTTTTGAATTCTAGTTTGTCTTATTTGTTCTTTTGTAGAACTCGGTTCATGTGTTTGTTGTGCCATTTTATAATTCCTCTTTAGTTATAAAGTCTTTATGCTTTAATTTTAGCACAAACAATAAAATATTGAAAAATTCAAACTTGCAAATTGGGTAAAAATAAATTATACGCCTTTCATCAACCTAGTTAGTTCGTCTGGTCTGGATGTTCTTGAAAGTGCATCTTCTACAGAGATTGTCCCTGCTTTGTAAAGATTTGCCAGAGCCATTTCCAATGTCTGCATGCCTAAACCTTGGTTCATCTGAATTGTTGAGTAAATCTGTGCAGCTTTTGCTTCTCGGATAAGGTTGGCAATTGCTGGTGTTACAAGCATAATTTCTTGTGCCATTACACGACCTTTTTTAGTGCCATCAGGCTGAATTTTAGGTAATAAGGTTTGTGCAAATACTGCAACAAGAGAGTTTGCTAACTGTACACGAATTTGCTGTTGTTGACCTTCTGGAAATACGTCGATAATACGGTCAATTGTTTGGGCTGCAGAAGATGTGTGTAAAGTTCCAAATACCAAGTGACCTGTTTCTGCAGCGGTCAGTGCCAAAGCGATTGTTTCGTGGTCACGCATCTCACCTACTAGAATAATATCAGGGTCTTCACGTAAGGCGGATTTAAGTGCGTTTGCAAAAGATCTTGTGTCCATGCCTAGCTCACGCTGGTGAATGATACTTTGTTTAGATGTGTGAACGAATTCTATAGGGTCTTCAATTGTTAAAATGTGTTCTGCTCTGTTTGTATTTATGTAGTCAATCATTGCAGCAAGTGTTGTAGATTTACCTGAACCAGTTGGTCCTGTTACAAGAATTAAGCCTCTGGGTTTGTCAGCGGTTTTTCTAACGATATCAGGAAGCCCGAGCTTGTCAAAAGATGGAACAATAGATGTAATCGTTCTGAATGCCGCAGCATAGTTACCTTTGTCTTTGTAAAAGTTAACCCTGAAACGGCTTAAACCTTCAATACCATAAGAGAAATCGAGTTCCCAGTTTTGTTCAAGTGTACGTCTTTGCTCGTTTGAAAGCATAGGGAATAAAAGAGTTTCAACATCATCCGGACTGAGTGGAGGATAATCGTATCTCCTTAA
>USOK01000181.1 GCA_900556295.1 uncultured bacterium
TATATAGAGAAATGTAATTTTCTCGGCAGGGAAATTTCTGTACAGGTATTTAACAAGAAAAAAACAGGAATAGCTAAAGAAATAAACAATTTTGGCGAACTTATTTTAGAAAATAAAAATGAAGAGTTTATATTAACAATGGGAGATATATTATGAGCGAAAATTTTATGCTTGGTCTTACACTAATGGCTATCGGCATGGGGACAGTACTCGCATTCCTATGCATTTTAATTGCGTCAATGCGAATTATGTCCAAAATAGTTCTATATTTGAACGAAATTTTTCCGGAGAAAATTGAAGTTACAAATACAAATAAAAAAGTTGCCTCTAACTCCGATGATGAGGCAATAGCAGTCGCATTAGCTGCAATAATGGCAAGAAAATAAGTTTAGGAAGGATAAATATATGGGTAAAAAACAGATTAAAGTAATGGACACATCTTTTAGAGATGGGTTTCAGTCGGTTTATGGGGCAAGAGTTTTGGTTGACGATTTTCTACCGGCATTGAAAGCAGCGGTAGATGCAGGAATTCGCCATTTTGAAGTTGCTGGTGGTGCTCGTTTTCAAGCTCCGATTTTTTATTGCAGAGAAAATGCATTTGAAACAATGGACAAAATCAGAGCTACTGTCGGGCCTGATATCACTTTACAAAGTTTAGCAAGAGGTGTAAACGTAGTAGGGCTTGATTCCCAGCCTCGTGATATCATTAATCTACACGCAAAAATGTTCAAAAAACATGGCGTTACAACAGTCAGAAACTTTGACGCCTTGAACGATGTAAACAATCTGATATATTCAGGACAATGTATAAAAGACAACGGTCTGAGACACGAAGTTACAATTACAATGATGGAACTTCCTATCGGCTGTACAGGTGCACACGACGCTGATTTTTATGAAAAAGTTTTGAGGAACATTCTTGATGCTGGAATTCCGTTTGACAGTCTTGCCTACAAAGATGCGTCAGGAACTTCCAACCCAAGAAAAGTTTACGAAACAATCAAGCGTGCAAGAGAAATCCTTGGCGCAGACGCTCATATTCGATTCCACTCACACGAAACAGCTGGAACAGGTTTAGCAGCATATTTAGCGGCACTTGACGGAGGTGCAGATGGAATTGACTTGGCAATGAAACCTGTTTCAGGCGGAACTGCACAGCCTGACATCGTTTCAATGTGGCATGCCGTAAAAGGTACAGACTATGATTTGGGCTTAGACATCGAAAAAATTCTTGAAACAGAAGAAATTTTTAAAGAATGCATGAAAGATTACTTCTTGCCACCGGAAGCTTTGGCTGTAAATCCGATGATTATCCAATCTCCACTTCCAGGGGGAGCTTTGACAGCTAACACTCAAATGCTTCGTGACAACAATTTGATGGACAGATATCCGGAAATCGTAGCCGCAATGAAAGAAGTGGTTGAAAAAGGCGGCTTTGGAACTTCCGTAACTCCGGTTTCTCAATTCTATTTCCAACAAGCATTTAATAATGTTATTCACGGGAATTGGCAAAAGATTGCTGATGGATATGGCAAAATGGTTCTCGGATATTTCGGAAAAACTCCATGCGAACCTGATAGCGAAGTTGTTAAAATTGCATCTGAACAATTAGGTTTGGAACCTACAACCGAAAAAGTTGTTGATATCAATGACAGAGATGAGTCAAAAGGTATTACAGCAGCAACAAAACGACTTGAAGATGCAGGTTTGCCTGTAAATGATGAAAATGTCTTTATTTCAGCAGCTTGTAAAGAAAAGGGAATTTTATTCCTTCAAGGCAAAGGTACTATTGGCGTAAGAAAATGCGAAAAAGCTAACAACGAACCATCAGAAGACAGCCAAGGAAATGAATTTACCGTAACGGTAAACGGCAAAAAATACGGAATTGCACTTGACGGCAAAAAAGCAACAGTCAATGGTAAAACTTATGATTTTGATGTTAAAAACGGTATAGAATCAACACAAGGTGGCAGTGGCGATGGTAAACCTGTTAAGGCTGCACTTCCCGGAAACGTAATCAGAGTAAATGTTTCTGTTGGTGATAGCGTTGCAGAAGGTGATGTTATTGCAGTTGTAGAGGCAATGAAAATGGAAACAGAGATTAAATCACCATTGTCAGGAACTGTTACAGAGGTCGATATTGAAGCTGGCGGAAAAGTTAAAACCGGCGACACATTGGTTGTTATCGCATAAGGTTGGAGGTAGAAAATGAACTTAGTAGACAGTTTATATAAATTATGGCAATCAACAGGTATTGCAAACTTTATCCAGCCGGTTGATCCAAATATTACAAACGGCTTTGAACAATTTTTACACCAATTCGGTTCTCCAATTATGATTTTGGTTTGTCTGTTCTTGCTTTGGCTTGGTATAAAAAAACAATTTGAACCGTTATTACTTGTGCCAATAGCTTTTGGCGGGTTATTGTCAAACATTCCGGTTGCAGGAATTGCAGAACCAAATGGTTTTTTGGGAATTATTTACGAATTCGGGATTCATCAAGGTTTGTTCCCATTGATAATCTTTATGGGAGTTGGCGCAATGACTGATTTCGGACCATTAATTGCGAACCCTAAAACCGCATTACTAGGCGGCGCAGCCCAATTCGGCATTTTCGGAGCTTTGCTTTTAGCCTTGTGCGTCTTTGGTTTTACCTTGCCACAATCCGGTGCAATCGGAATTATCGGTGGAGCAGATGGTCCGACATCTATTTATGTAACCTCAAAACTTGCACCAGAATTATTAGGCGCAATCGCAGTTGCGGCATATTCTTATATGGCATTGGTTCCAGTAATCCAACCACCTATTATGAAATTTTTCACAACAGAAGAAGAAAGAAAAATTGAAATGACTCAATTAAGAGAAGTTTCAAAACGTGAAAAGATTGTGTTCCCACTTGTTGTATTGGGACTTTGCATAATCTTTTTACCAGATGCCTGTCCGTTAATAGGAGCTTTAACTTTCGGGAACTTATGCAAGGAATGCGGTGTTGTCGAAAGACTTTCAGACACAATGCAAAATGCCTTAATCAATATTGTAACAATATTTTTAGGTTTGTCAGTAGGGTCAAAATTGTCAGCAGATCAGTTTTTGACTTTGCAAACTTTGTTCATCTTGATTTTAGGAATCCTTGCATTTTCATTTGCAACAGCAGGTGGCGTAATTTTTGCAAAGGTTATAAACTTCTTCTCAAAAACAAAAATCAACCCATTAATCGGTGCCGCTGGCGTTTCTGCGGTACCGATGGCTGCAAGAGTC
>USOK01000182.1 GCA_900556295.1 uncultured bacterium
ATTATACGGCTAAAGAGATGGCGAGAGCCAATATATCTAAGAATTCTAAAAAGAAAAATGATGGAGGTTTTTTCTCGACTCTTAGGTTTGTTTTTATAATGGGTTGTGCTTGTATGCTTGCAGGTGTAGCGTCTTTAGAGCTTTATTTGCAGTCACTACCTCCGATAAACAATTTAGAGCAGTTTAAACCTAATATTGTTACAAAGATTTATTCTGCAGATGGTGAAATTATTAAAACTTTTACCGCTTATACGTATGAAAAAATTGAGTTGAAGGATATTCCTGACAACTTGAAAAAAGCCTTGATTGCAACTGAGGATAAAAACTTTTACCGCCATCATGGCTATGATTTGACTGGTTTAGCTCGTTCTACCGTGCAAAATATTCTTGCAGGGCATGTCGTTCAAGGTGCAAGTACCATTACACAACAGTTAGCAAGGGTTTTGTTTCTTAATAACGAAAGAACTTTTGACAGAAAATTGAAAGAATTGTTCATTGCTGCAAGAATTGAAAAAACAATTTCAAAAGACCAAATTCTTGAAATGTATATGAATAACGTATATTTAGGTGCAGGTGCTTATGGTGTAGAAGGGGCTGCACAGATTTATTTTGATAAACATTTGAGAGATTGCGATTTGGCGGAACTTGCATTGATTGCAGGTTTGCCTCAAGCTCCATCTGTTTACAACCCGTTTAATAACATGGACTTGGCCGTTCAACGTCGTAATCAGGTTTTGACAAGAATGTATAAGATGAGATACATTACGACAGATGAGTATGAAAAAGCAAAGGAAGAGAAGGTTCACCTTGCTAAAGTGCCTCAGTTCTACACTACGAATAAAGCTCCATATTTTTGCGATTATGTAATGAAGGAGCTTGAAAAATTAGGCTTTGATGAAACAGAAATTTCTCAAGGCGGTTACAAAGTCGTTACAACTCTTGATTATAAAGCTCAAAAAGCTGCAAATGAAGCTATTTTGCGTAATCTTCGTGGCTGGGGATTAGGTGGCGATAAAAACCAAGCCGCAGTATTCTCTTATAGTCCGATAGATGGTAAAATTCTAGTTTATTCTGGCGGTAAAGATTATACAAAAAGTCAATATGATAGGGTTACTCAGGCCGTAAGACCTCCTGGATCTTCATTCAAACCGATTGTTTATGCTGCAGCAATGGAAAAAGGTATTTCTCCAAACGATATGATTGAGGATAGACCTTTGACAATCGGACAGTGGTCACCAAGAAACTATGGTAATAAGTATAGAGGTAAAATCCCTGTATATACAGCTTTGATGGTATCTTCAAACGTATGTGCTGCAAGACTGATAAAAGATGTAGGAATTCGTTCTGTAATTCAAACAGCAAGAGTCTTGGGTATTGAAACTCCGCTTGAATATGACTATACAATTGCCTTGGGTTCAAATGGCGTAAAACTGTTTGAATTTACAAGAGCTTATGGTGCTTTTGCAAACGGTGGTTATGTTGTTCAGCCTTATGCAATTGAAAGGGTTGAAACTTCTCGTGGTAAAGTTGTATACAAAGCTCCAAAAACCAAAATTACTCATCAATTGAGTATGAATACAGCTGCAGAAATGACTGCGATGATGAAAATGGTTATTTCTAATGGTACAGGTCGTGCTGCAAATATTGGAAAACCTGCAGCAGGGAAAACAGGTACAACTGATGATAACAAAGATGCATATTTTATGGGTTATACTCCGAATATCGTAACAGGTGTTTGGGTTGGAAACGATGATAACTCTGTAATGAATAAGTCTATTCAAGGTGGTAGCGTTCCTGCGCTTATTTGGAAGGATGTTATGAAAGTTGCAACAGAACCTTATGGAAAAGCTGAATTTAATTATCCACAAGTTGAATTAATTCCGTTTGGCTCAATAAATCCAAATAGAGTAATCGGGGGAAGTGTTTCTAAACCTAAAACAGAAGAACAATCTGAAATTGATTTAAATGAAACAGAACCAGTTTTGCCTGAATCAGTCAGAAAAATTGAACACGAACAATCTCAACCGAAACCGGCTCAAACAGTGACTTCAAAACCTGCAGTAGCACCAAAACAACAAAGTACCGCTGCACCAATCCCTATTCCGATGGCAGTGCCGGAAGGAGTAAGGTAGAAGTGGCTAGGTAACTGGGAAGCCGAATTTTGCTGGTAGTGAATGGTGAATAGTGAGTAGTGAGTAGTTCATATCAATAAAAATATAATTATATATGACTATGATACAGGAAAATAATTTTAATCTATAAGAACAATTCACTACTCACTATTCACCATTCACTTATTTCTTATTCACTTTATAAACAATAGAAAGGACAAAATGACAGAATTTATTGCACATATAGGAACAGACGAGTCTGGTAAGGGAGATTTTTTTGGACCTTTGGTAATTGCAGGTGTTTTGGTTGATGAAAAATCTGCTGAGTATTTTAAAGAACTTGGAATTAAGGACAGTAAAAAGCTTTCTGACAAAAAAATGCTTATGCTTGCAGGTGAAATAAAAAAAACTGCACCACATTCGATTATTGCAATTTCAAATACAAAGTATAATGAGCTTTATGCGAATATTAAAAACCTGAATAAACTTCTGGCATGGGGGCATGCGAGAGCAATTGAAAATGTTTTAGAACGTAATCATTGTGAATATGCACTGTCTGACAAATTTGGTGATGAGAGTTTAATCCAGTCTGCATTGATGAAAAACGGTAGAACGATAAGACTAGAGCAGATGTGCAAGGCAGAAAGTGATATTGCAGTGGCTGCCGCATCGGTTTTAGCTCGTGCAACTTTTGTGAAAAAAATGCAAGCTATGGAAGAAACTTATGGATTGAAATTTCAAAAAGGATGTTCCGGTTTAGTGAAAAATGTTGCTTCTGAATTTATAAGCAAGTACGGTAAAGAACGTTTGAAGGAAGTTTGTAAAGCGCATTTTAAAACCTATAACGAAGTGATATGAGTGAAAAGTGAAACGTGAAACGTGAGAAGTGAAAAGACCGTATCATTAGTGAGTGGTGAATAGTGAGTAGTAAGCAGACCATTTCAAAGAGAAAGTAGGTCAGAATTGCTATTTCTACAACGAAACTTTAATTTCAATTAACATTGACAGATTCTGAATAAGACGAAAATCTACGCTAATCGCTAGATTTTCTGTCTTTTCAGAATGACAAAAATTGCAACTATTTAACGAAACAACTAAACCTAAACTGTCACTCCGGACTACGAT
>USOK01000183.1 GCA_900556295.1 uncultured bacterium
TGCCGTTACCGATCAGAATTACGAGGAAGATGCAACTGCATTAGCGGAAGAATATGGATATGACAGTTTAGATACATTTTTAGAAGATTATGGAAAAGCATCTGTCATTGCAAGTATCTTAAGAGAAAAAACGATCAGCTTTTTATATGAAAATGCAGAAGTGACAGAGGTTTCGAGTGACGAATATTATGGAGCAGAAGACCTTTTAGATACAGAAAGTGCCGATACAGAAGCAATAATTATGGAAGATACGGAATAATTCTTGCAAAAGAAACAATATATGGTACAATAGAAAAGAGTGATTTTTGACCGGGGAGGTCAGATAATGGAAGATAGTTCTACAAAAGGGCTGAAGCAGGAACGTAAAAAGCGTCAGCGCGTTGCCCGGATTAAGACAACTCTGATCTGTGTCGTCAGCATATGGTTATTAGCTTCCATGATCATTTGCACCGCACTTGTTTTTAAAGTATATATGCTAGAAGAAAAACTGGATTATCTTTTAGATAATTTTACAGTCAGCGGTCAGATGGAAACAGAGTCGAAGCAGACATTTGCAAAAACGGATGAGAGTGCTTATTTTGATTTAGAAGATACAACAGAGAATGAAGCAAAAGTTCGTCAGGCTATAAAAAAGTTAGGAGAGGATATTGGAAAAAATAAAAAAGAAGCAGTGAAAACTGCTTCTTTTTTTTAATCCATCTGTGAAAAAACTCGTTTGATTTCTTGGATATCTTGCCACATTAGCCATTTGGGACTTCCCTTTTCTCGAGAGTCATTCCTTAGTAAGTACGAAGGATGAAAAATTGGCATCATTTTTGACATGTTTGGACCTTCATACCATTTGCCTCGAATTTTTGTTATACCTTGAGTTGTTCCTAATATTGATTGAACAGCCACTCGTCCGCACAAAAGGATTATTCTTGGTTTTAGAATTTCTATTTGTGCATCAAGGTACTCTCGGCAAGCCTCTTTTTCTTCCGGCAATGGATCTCTGTTTTCTGGCGGTCTGCATTTAATGGTGTTGCAGATATAAACATCTTTTTGGCGTGACAAACCGACCGATGCAAAAATTTTATCCAACAATTGACCTGCTTTGCCAACAAACGGTTCTCCCTTTTGATCTTCATAATATCCTGGGGCTTCGCCTATCAACATAAGTTTGTGATTTGGAATTCCTGCTGAAAAAACAATGTTTGTTCGTGTTTTGCCAAGTGAACATTTTTGGCAATTAAGACATTTTTCTTTGATTTTTTCAAGTTGTTCTTTTTCTTGAATTGTTGCTTCTTGCATAATTCCTCTTTTATTTTTCCTTTTTCTTGCAAATACAAGGAAAGAAGAAGTTTATTTTTCTGGCTCTAAAATTGAAATGACTGCATTATTGATATTTAAATAATTTTTTATTGTGTTTTCTAGGTCAGAAATAGTGATTGCATCTAGGTCTTTTAAATAATCTTCAATTAATTTCAAGTCTTCGCAAACAGTCATATAGTAACCAATTGTTTCCCCTATTTCAGAAACTGTTTCCGCCGCATAAGCAAAACGAGATTTAATTTTTTTCTTCGCTTTTGCAAGTTCTTCTTCACTAATCGGGGTTACAAGAAGGTTTTCAATTTCTTTTTTGACTAAATCAACTGCAATATCTTTCTTTTCAGGTTTGAAGTTTGCTTGGACAAAGAAATTGTTTCCGTCTTTGAATTGATAATGTTCTGCATTCGCCATCATAAAGATTTGTTCAGGCTGTTTTTCAATCAAGTTTTGATACATTCTAGAACTTGTACTTTCGCCTAAAATTATACTGATAATATCAAGTTCAATGTTTTCTTTAAGTTGATTTGCTTTTGGCCCCAAAAATCCGAACATCAAATAAGATGTGTTTGTTTGTGCTTTGTTTTCAACAACAATTGTATGATCTGTCGGAGAGTCAATCTCATTAACTCTTTTTGGTGCATTTGGGCGACCTTTGAAGTCGAATTCTTTTTCAACTTTTGCCAAGATTTTTTCTTTGTCAAAATCCCCGACGATAATAGTTGTCATATTTTCCGGAGAATAGAAAGTTTTGTAGTAATTCATTATTTCATCACGAGTTACTTGTGAAATAATTTCTGGCGTGCCGATTACGTCGCGTTTATAAGGGTGTTTTTTGTACATGTTGAAATTGCAAGCGTTGTAAACTTTCGTCCAGTTTTGATCTTTGCGCATTCTAATTTCTTCAATTACAACGTGACGTTCACGTTTGTCGGTAACTTTCGGGTTATTTAAGTCGAATGGAGCTCCGATTTCTTCTTCCGGCAAAACGGGGTCTAACATCATATTGGCGTGAAGTTCTATTGCAAGGTCTAAGTCTTTGCCTTCTGCACCTTTTGGAAGAGTCACGTAGTAGAAAGTGTAATCTTTCCAAGTTGCAGCGTTTACGATTGCTCCTTTGGCTTCAAGAGTTCTGTCAAAATATCCTGCTTTATGTTTGTGAGTTCCTTTGAACATCAAGTGTTCCAGAAAGTGAGAAATTCCGTTGATTTTATCATCTTCGTTGATAGAACCTGTTTTTACCCAAGTACTAACGTTTACAAGTTCACCTTCTTTGTGTGCAAGAACGATTTTGTGCCCGTTTTCTCTTTCGTAAATCTCTACATCTTCTGTAAGGTATGGATATTTTACTGTACTCTTTTGCATATTAAAACCTCTCTATATAAATTTTAAGTTTAAATAGGAACTCACAAAAGGTGAATTCCCTATTTAAAGACTAGTTTTTAAAAATTATCACTATACGGACTTATAGACCTATCGTCTTATTGTCCTGTTACCTTTTTAATTATTATACCTCAAATATAAATTTTTAATGTATAATAATTGTATGAATATTATTGATAGATTAAAAGGAAAAGTTGTAGTTTCAGTTCAGGCAATGCCTTCTGAGCCGTTGTATCAAGAAGATTGCATCAATGCGATGATGAAATCCGTTGTAAAAGGTGGAGCAGGAGCACTTAGAGTTGCGGGTGTAAGAGATGTTAAAAACGCTAAAAAACTCTTTGATGTACCTGTAATCGGTTTGACAAAGCCAAATGTTATCCCTGCAAATTACAAGGAAATCGTTTATATAACTCCGACTTTGAAAGAGGTTATTTCGCTTGTGGAAGCCGGTGCTGATGTAATTGCATTTGACGGCACGATGAGGGAACGTCCGAACGGAGCGAAGCTTGAAGAATTGATTAAATATATAAAA
>USOK01000184.1 GCA_900556295.1 uncultured bacterium
GTATCTGTATCTTTTCTATTTGTTATCTCTAAAAAATCACTTCCCCATTTGGAAAGTTTTTCGGTTTGGTTTTGAATATCTTTAATCGCGTTTTTGTATTGATATCTTGCCGGAAGTTTTTCTGTCAAGACATCTGGAAGTCCTGAAGATACTTTTACACCAAAAGATGGACTGGAATAATTGTTATTTATTTGCATAAAACAGATTTCTCCTATGTGGTTAAAGTTTGTGAAGAAGAAATTTTGCTAGTTATTTAATATTATTTAACATCTCATTAATTTGGTTAACTTTTTCGGTATCAATATTGTTGATTAAAACAGATTTATCTTTTGAGGTTTCGCCTCTAATAATTTCAAAATAAGATTTTGGAACTTTGAATTGTTTCGACAAAAATTCAATTAATGCTTTGTTCGCTTTCCCATCAATCGGTTGGGCTGTAATTTTTATTTTAATCCCTTCCGGAGTTTTAATAATTTCATTTTTAGAAGCGTTTGGAGATATTCTTAGTGTCAAAACTTGTCCATCTTTTGTTTCTTTTAGCATTTTTTAATCCTTATGTATGAAATTAATAAATTATACTTGAAAAATTTAAATAAAATCTGTATTATGATTATATCATGAGCGAAAAACCACTTTTTGACGATATAAAAAATATATTAATTGAGCAAAATAGAGAGCCTGCTGAAATTGAAGAGATAGAAAAAGCATATTTATTTGCTAAAAGGTTACACGATGGTCAATATAGAGTTTCGGAAGAACCTTATATTATTCACCCTGTAGAAGTTGCAAAAATTCTTGTCGGTTTGAAAGTTGATTCTCATACTCTAGAAGCAGCATTTTTACATGATATTTTGGAAGATACGGATACTCAACCGGAAGAGATTGAAAAACTTTTTGGGAAAGATGTTTTGACGCTAGTTCAAGGGGTTACAAAACTGGGTAAATTGCAGTTTAAATCTAAAGAAGAACGTCAAGCGGAGAATTTTAGACGTTTGTTTATTGCAATGGCAAGTGATATAAGAATTGTATTCTTAAAACTGGCTGATAGATTGCATAATATGCGTACTCTTAACTTTATGACTGCTCCTAAACAGCAAAAAATCGCTCGTGAAACACTTGATATATTTGCACCTTTAGCAAACCGTTTAGGTATCTATAAAATCAAAGCAGAGTTAGAAGATTTGTCGTTGCGTTATCTTGAACCTGATAAGTATTTTGAAATTGCTCGTTTAGTATCTCAAACTAAAGCAGATAGAGAAGCAACTGTAAAAATTCTAATTGATAAAATTTCGCAAGATGTAAAAAAAGCCGGTATAAACGCACAAATTACTGGTCGTGCTAAACATTATTACAGTATATACAGCAAGATGAAAAGATTAAATATAGCGTTTCATGACTTGTATGATATTACGGCTGTGCGTGTAATTGTTGATACAGAAAAGGAATGTTATGAGGTTTTAGGGCTTATTCACTCTCAATTCAAACCGATTCCTGGAAGATTTAAAGATTATATTGCAATGCCTAAAGGTAATATGTATCAGTCTTTGCATACGTCTGTAATTGGTCCAAAAACCAAGCCTCTAGAGGTTCAAATTAGAACTTGGGAAATGCATGAAGTAGCTGAATATGGTATCGCCGCACATTGGCGTTATAAGGAAAAAGGCTCTCAAAAGGCTAACAATCCGACTGATATGCAGTTTTCATGGATGAGAAAACTTGTTGAGTATGATAAAGATATGACCTCTGCGGAAGATTACGTAAATTCTGTAAAATTAGATTTGTTCTCGGATCAAGTTTTTGCATTCACTCCGAATGGGGATGTTTTTGATTTGCCGGTAAATGCGACTCCTGTTGATTTTGCATATAGAATTCATTCAGAAGTTGGAAATAAGACGGTTGGAGCTTTGATTAATGGAAGGATAGCTCAACTTGATACTAAATTAAACAATGGTGATATTGTTGAAATTTTAACGTCTAAAACCCCTGCCCCACGTCTAGATTGGTTAAATTTTGTTGTAACTAAACAGGCTTCTTCGAAAATAAAACAATGGTTTAAGAAGAATAATCGCGAAGAACATATTGAAGTAGGGAAAAACAACTTAGAGCATGAACTTACAAAAGCAGTTTTTGATGAATATACAAAATCCGGAGAGTTTACAAAAGTTGCCAAACAAATGAATTATGTTTCTGCTGAAGATTTGTTTGCTGCGCTAGGTTACGGTGAAACAACATTAAATAAGGTTATTAATAAACTTAAAAAGCCGGAATCATCAAGAGGTGTTGGAGAAAACTTCCACGGAACTTCTCGTAAAAAATCAGAAAAAGATATTATTGGACTTGAAGGATTGATGTATTCTATTGCCAAATGTTGTTCCCCAATTCCCGGAGAACCAATTGTCGGTGTTGTGACAAGGGCTAAAGGGGTGACTGTTCACAGAATGGATTGTCAAATGCTTGAGCATATTGAACCTGAAAGATTGATGGATATTAAATGGTCTGGGGACAATACGAATAGAACTTATAATACGACTATTAGGGTTGAAACTGCAGAAAAACAAGGACTTTTAAAAGATATTATTGCTGCTGTTTCAGATAACGGAACAAATATTACTTATGCAAATGTAAAATCAAAAAGCGGAAAAGTTGGTATTATCGAACTCGGTATTGAATTAGATAATATTGATACTTTGAAAAAAGTTATTTTAAGTATACAAGCTATTCCGGATGTGTACAGTGTAAAACGTATTCAAACATCTTATGCAACGCCGAACATGCCAAGACGCAATAATGGTAAGGCAAGGCATAACAAAAATCCTAAGAAAAAGTATTCTTAATATTTTTGTTAACTTGAATTTTGTTAGAATATTATATTATTTTAATTTTTCAGCATAGTCTTTATATTCTTTGATAAAATCAATAATCGTCATCGGTTTTTGCCGAGCGGTTGCCAAAGCTTGTAAACTCCGGCAGCCATTGCAGATACACGGTTCCTGTCTGACCCTTGCGGTTTTTAAGGACTATGGCTTCGGCCAGATACGGATCCGAGCTTTCCTGATCGTAATATCCCTCGCGGTGCAGACCGATAACAACGTCGGCGTCCTGCTCGATAGCGCCGGAATCGCGCAGGTCGGATAGAATCGGCCGCTTGTCGCTTCGCTGTGCGCCCGCACGGGAAAGCTGCGCCAGCGCAACCAGCGGCACGTTCA
>USOK01000185.1 GCA_900556295.1 uncultured bacterium
TTATTGGATTAATGGCTTTGTGCTTTGATAACGACTTTGATATGACCATTATTTTAACTAAATGCAGTAAAGCATTGGTTCAACAGACTGTTAGCAGGATGATGGCTGAATTTGCTGAAGTAAAGTCAGGTAAAAGTAATATTGGTGATGTTGTAGCTCAAAATATTCTTGATATAGACTTTGGCAGTGAGACTACAGAAGCCGGTAAGCAAAAGATTGTAAGACAGTTTTTGAAGCGCTATCCGGAGAAGAAAAGAATAATAGTTGTAAAAAAACAAGCTGATAATGTAGATAGAATGATTCGCTTGATAAATGAAATTGTTGCTTCTAATAAATATAAAAGAATACTGATTGTTGATGATGAAGCTGATATTACCTCTATAGGATATGAAGGAAAAGCAGATGATTTGACATTAAGAAGAGTATCTGGCGCTGTAAACACTGCTCGTAAGAATTGTGTGAACAGTGAAGTTCGTCATGTGTTGATGCAGGTTACAGCAACTCCTTATGCTTTATATTTGCAGCCTGATGCTTTTAGCAATGAAGATATAATGCCTATAAAACCGGAGCGCACGGTTGTATTACCTACTGGCCAGGGATATATTGGTGGAAAGTATTACTTCATGGATTCGCAAGATGAGTACTCAGATAATTATCATAAGGCTATGTATTTGCCGTACATAGTTCCACAGGAAGAAATGGATTTACTTAATGGCACCAAGAAAAATAGTGGCAAAAATATTGCGTTAACAGATAAGCGTGTAGTAAAACCAGAAAATTTTTTGGAACTGAACGGAGCTAAATATGCGTTGCCAACGCTAAGAAAATGGATTTTTGACGTTTTGGTAGGTACTGCAATTATACAGTTACAAGAGGGTTGCAGAGATTATTATGTTTCAGCGGTTATGCATGCTTCCATCAATAAAAAATTACATAAACATGAAAAGGATTTTATAGAAAATGGCTTTGATATTATTCGTAGAGAACTTGAACGCGATATAGATAGCTCCTTAATAAAAAAATATCTCCAAATATCTTATGCTGATTTGGCACAGTCTGTTAAAGCATATAATGTTATAAACTTACCATCGATGAATGAAGTTGCAAGAGTAATAGCCTATAAAGATGAAGACGGAGATTTGGAAGGAATTATCACAGAGGTTGACATTAAAGAAGTTAATAGTGATAAAGATATAGAAAAACTTCTTGATGCAAATACGGGTGAGCTGAAATTGGAAAATTCCTTGACGATTTTTGTAGGAGGACAAGTATTAGATAGAGGAATAACTATACCTTCATTAATTAGCTTTTTCTATGGTCGCGATCCTAAACAGATGCAACAGGATACAGTTATGCAACATTGTCGAATGTTTGGCTATCGTAGTGAAAACCTTCTTTCTGTTACCAGATTTTATACTACAGCAAGACTGTTAAATAATATGACTGATATTATGGAACGAGACTGTATTTTGCGTGAACGCATGCAAAGACAAAAAGGTGGCAGTGTGGTTTACCTGGAATCTGGAAATAAGATAATTGCTTGTTCAAAAGTTAAAATTGCAGCTTCGGATATTAAGACTATTTTACCGGAAAAACGTTATTTGCCGGTTGGCTTTACTGTAAAAAGAACTACAAGATTAAAGAACAAAATAGATGAGATTGTAGAAGAACTGCACTGCAGTAAGCAAACAGATTATAAAAAAGGACTAGATATAGACGATAGTATGTATTTGCTTATTGATAAAGATAAAGCTTTAGAATTATTGCGTTATTGCTACGATATGATAGAGCCAGATCAACTAGAAACAAAATGCAGTGTTTTTGCTGATATTGAAAGCCCATTTTTATTTTCTACTAGTCAATGCGATAAAGTGGCTTTGATTGTTAGAAGAAATCGTCAAATTGGCATGAAAAAGAAAAGAGGTAATACAGATACATACCAAGATGCACCTGATGATGGTAATAATGAAGGTCTTTTGGCTAAAAATCTTAGAGACAGATATCCTGTATTGGTGTTGACTGAACAGTGCAATCCTGTATGGAAAAATGCATTTTGGTGGCCTGTGTATTATACTCCGTCTGATATGAATATAGGAATTTACGCAGAGACTAATGCAAATTCAGTAGTTAGGGAAAATGTTTTTAGTGCCAGCAAGAAAGCTATTAAATTTACTGGCTTCCCGGTAATTAATAATAGTAGAGCTAAAGTTAATGAAATAAAGAAAATAGAAGCTGCAATTAATAAAATCATGAAATTTAGGGACGAAAAATTTAAGTTTCGTGAGTTAGGGAATATTGTTCCCCAAAGAGAAGGGTTGGAATGTAAAGTTTATATAGATAATGGATCTGAAAAACCTGGTGAAGATAGTTTACTGAAGCAGATTAAACAGTTAAAAGAAAAGACAATGGAAGCAATAAGGCAAACTTCTATCAGTACTGATAAAATCAAAAATATTGACCGATTCTATTCTTTACTGTTAAATAATGATTTTTCAGAAGAAGTGGATTATCTTCATGATAAAATATTAGAGGAATTAAAGGGTTACAAAAACAGAGCTGTTGCTGAAATATGTAAATATGTTGATGAAGCATTGGATGTGCTTCGCAACTCGTTTATAACGCTTGGGTATTTTGAACCTAAAGGCAGTGGTGTTTGTGAAATACGCATATATTATGATAAAATAAGCAACGAATGCACTAATGCTGAAGCTAGAATGGAGTTGCTAATAAACGTTATAGCACATGAAATGCAACATGCGTGGCATTATGCTGATACTATGACAAAGAGTGGACGCTGGTTTTATAGTAGAAAAGCATTTTTGAAACAAGGATGGACTCAAGAGTCTATAGCTGAATATTTGCATTATGCTATGCTAAAAAAAGAAAAGCTGAAGGCAAAGCGTTTGCATATAACAACTTGACCAATGATCGTGATATTGCGCAGTTTCCTAAAGATGGTGGTTATAGTGGAGCTTTATTAATAGATAAAGAACCGGATATGTTTAAAGATATTTATCTTATGTCTATTGAGGATATGCCTACTGCTTATGATAAGTATTTGAAAGTTTTAAAGGAGAAATATCAGGATAAAAGTAAGCGTAAAACAAGCAAGCGTTAAAAAATTCTCTCATACGTCAAAAGAGGCTGGGACAAAACCCAGCCTCAAAAAAGCATATATATTGATTGTTATGTTTAGC
>USOK01000186.1 GCA_900556295.1 uncultured bacterium
GGTGAAATTTATACGGCAAAGGGATTTGAGTTTTCATACAATAGAAATACTATTATTATTGCCATAAAGCAGAAACGTCCTATGCTATTCGGCTTTTTATTCAAGTCGCTTTTAAAAGCAGAAAATTACGATGACCTTATAAAAAGATTTATCGCAATTTTTGATTTAGTAGATTTGTTAAACAAAAGCTAAGCAACGCTATTTATCTTTTTAGCATTTGAGACTTGTGGCGTTGGTGTTTCAGGCTTATTGTTTCCTGCAGCTTCTTTTTTATCTGAATTTTTGTTGTGTTTTATATATGCGTATGCAGCTGTTCCGAGAGCAGCTATTGCAACTCCAGAACCGATAATTGTTTTAGTCCACTTATTACGAACCTTTTGAGAACCATCTTTTATAGTTGACCCAACCGTTTCTTCTGCGGTAGTTACAACTTCTTTCGCTGTTTCTTTGGCATTGTCTGCAACTTCGTCAAGTTTTGCCCCGATAAGTCTGCGCATTTTTCCTTTGTTTCGAGCTCTCCAGCCGTCATCTATATGCCAGCCGTCATTTTTATAAGATTGGTTTGCGGATTTCCCACCATTAAATTCTTCATTGTTGTGCCAATCAAGTTTTTCTTCTATGCTTTTTTTAGCTTTAGCTATGTAAACTTTAGGGGTATCAACATATTCGCCTGTTGCTTCTTTGAAGCATTCAGAAACTTCATCAGACACACGATTTATTCTTGTATTGTCTATTTCGTCTGGAGATGTAGTCCAATCGAGCCCGTCGAAATCAGGATTCATTTCAGGTGCTGTTTTGGTTTTCCAGCCATTTGTTTCATTTGTATAATCGACCATGCCCCCTGTTTTAGTTGCAATATAAGGGGTTGCGGCAGCTTTTGCTTCAAGCGGCGTAATTCCGCACATTTCACGTCTAGATGTGAAGATGCCGTGTGTTGCACAGGCTACTAGTTTGTTTGGGAAAAATCCATCAACATACATTGCGTTGTGCGCATAAATTCCACCGTCTAGTTCTTTGATTTCGTTTAAGGCTTTTTGAATATTTTTAAAATCTTTAGCGTCCCTGTTCCAAGGAGCATCACCGGCACCAACAAGAAGTTTTGTTTTAAGTTTCGTCTCTTTTGGAACATCTTCTCGTTTTAAGAATTTTAAGAAACCTTCAAATGTGTAAGGGAAGCCCTTTTGTTCATCTGGTCTGCCCCAGCCCATAAATAGCATGTCGCCATCTTTAAATTCAGAAAGACTTCCAAGAACGCTTCTACCTTGTTCAATTTGTAAGTCGTTAAAGAATACATGGTTAAGTGCATCTTGCCCTTCTTTTTCTGCCTTTGCAAGAATTCCTGTTAGCCACTTAGCATTTTTTTGTTTGTTTGCTATGATTTCTTCAATATTGTTGCCATTGTATATCAATGGTGTAAACCCTGCTTTTTCTGCAGATAAGGTGTTTCCGCCTCTTCCGAAGTCTTTTGTATTATTGTCTAAGCCTAGAGTCGCCGGAGTTGAACCATTTAATGGGCTCATTGTTTCAATTTCTCTTAAATCAGCTCCAATACCTTGTGCTACATCCATATCGGTCGCTTTCATTTCTTTATCGAAGTTCGGAGAAACTGTTCCGATTGAGAAATTATCAGGGTTTAATTTTTTAGCAATAATTGGAACTTTTGTAATGTTGTATGTCTCAAAGAAGTCTTTAAAAATTCCGATATATGGATCTAGAATTTTTCTTACTCGCTTTTTCTCGCCTTCTTTAAGGTTGTTCCAGCCTCTTTCGCTAAAACATTGTAGAATTTCGTAATCTTCATGTTTACTTAATGCTTCCACATCTTCTTTACTAAAAATAGTGCGTGCGAACGCAAATGGGTTGTCAGTGTGCCCTTGATAGTTTAAACCTGGATTGTGCAAGGTATGGTGCGTAATTATACCGTTAAAATGTTTGTTCCCTTTAGCTGATTCATCTGCAATGAAGCTGGTAATCATTGCAACCGGTCTATCATGTCCCCAAATACTTGCGGGTTTGAAATGTCCAAATTCATCTGTATCCATTTGTTGTTCCGCTTTTAATACTGCTCGACAAAAATCAGCATTGTTAATTTCTGCATCCATGCCGTCAGCACCGCCTATTCCATAAGTGTATGGCTTTGGAGTTTTGGCAAGTTCTTGTGTGTACATAAAATAGTTTTTGCCGTTTTTTAATTGGTTGTATGATGGATTTTCTTCTGATATTTTGTATAATTGATATCCGACTTTTTGTAATTTTCCGATATCATTGTCTGCCATTCTTTCAAATTCGCCTTTAGCAGAAGTCGGTTCAAGAATAATATATTTACTCAAGCCTTCTGGACCTTTACTGTTTGGCTCACTTTGAATAACCGGTCTTAAATCTGCAGGTTCTACGTAAAGATTTTTAGCAATTTCTTCTACTGATTGCCATGGAGTAGTTGTAATAAAATGTTTATCTTCAATTTTGTCAGGAAGTTTTCCGCCGTGTTCTTCCATAACCTTTTTAATATTGATGTATTTTACACCGCCGTTGCCATTGGCGTATTCGTGGAAAGGCATAATACTTCTCACATCCATGCCTTCATGTTGAATCATACTTTGAGGAGCTTCAAATGTTACAACCCCCATCCCGCCTTGAAAATCTTCCGGCAAACCAGTTCCTTTGTTTTCGTAAGCCAAAGACAAAACTTGATTCATATTTCTTCCGGACCCTGTGAATGTAATATATGAAATACCTTGCGTGGAGGTCGTTTTTCTATTTCTAATCATAACATTACTAACATTTCCCATTGGTAGAGAATCAATGTTTGAATAATTACCAGAAATAGTTGCCGGCATGGTCATTGAATTGCCGTCATGTCTTGTTAGCCTTGGTTGAATGTTTGGCATTACTGGATTTACACGCATATTTACACCCCATATTTTACAAATAGCATATTTTGAACAGAAAACTTTCTGTCATTATAGTAAAATGCTAACAAATAAAAATTCAACAACAAATTGGCTATTTGTAAAGAAATATTAAGTAAATTTTTTTCAATATATCCGTTTTTTTTGTTTCATTTACTGTAAGATTATATCAATAGTTTTTATAAAGGGTAAATGATGGATAGATTTTTTGGAATAATTGGAATTGTTTTAATTTTCGGGATAGCTTACTTAAT
>USOK01000187.1 GCA_900556295.1 uncultured bacterium
CTAAAATTGATGGACAAATTAGTGGAGAAAAACATGAGATAAAAGCCAAAAAAGAAGAGAAAATTGGAAATATTCCTCTTGTCCAAAAGAATAAAGATACCCCACCCACAGAAGATGCTGATTGGAGCGGTTTAGGAGTAGATATTAAAAAAGGAGTAACTGAAACAGGTGAAGCTTTTAAAAATGTTCTCGAAATGAATAATCCAGAACACTTGATAGGACCTGCAATTAGTCCAGTTTTCACCACTTCTTCAGTAGCCCAAGTAGCTGCTTCTCTTCCATCACCGAAACCGACTCCAGAAGAAGTCATAGCGGATGAAAATAAAAATCTAGAAATAAAAAGCTGTCTAAAAGATGTAAAAGATTTCAAAGGATTCCTAAAACCTAAGACTGATAAATGATAAACATAAGGTGCGAAAATTTCGCACCTTATTAATTTTTAATTAGTTCATTATATTCGCAACGCTCCTAAACATCTCTTAGCTCAATATAATCGTGCAAAGCAGTTTGCCATTTTCTGCAAATCCCGTCATTATCCATTACGCTGTAAGTCGGACGTTTTGCCGGACGAGGAAATTCTGCTGTCGTACAAGGTTGCAAATTAACCTCAAGCCCTGCTTGTTTATATATTTCCTTCGCAAATCCATACCAACTTGTTGAACCTGAACCGCAAACATGATACGTCCCATAAGGCTTTGAAAGCAATTTTACAATCCCGTTTGCAAGCTCCACTGTCCAAGTCGGGCATCCAATTTGGTCATCAACAACCTTTACCTCCGCCCTATCCGCAAGACCAATCATTGTTTCAACAAAATTTTTGCCATGGTGACCATATAACCAGCTTGTACGAGCAATATAATGTTTTTCACAAAGGCTTCTAACAGCTTCTTCTCCCTCATATTTTGTCAAACCGTAATTATTTATTGGATCAGGTCTATCCTCAGGAGTATATGGTTCAAGGCTTGTTCCGTCAAAGACGTAATCTGTAGAAATATACACAAGCGTAATTCCAAGCTTTCCGCAAGTTTCAGCGATATTTTCAGTTCCCGTAACATTGATTAATTCAGCAGTCTGCAAATCTTCTTCCGCCTTATCAACATTTGTATAAGCTGCACAGTGAACAACAACATCAGGATGTACATCCGTCAAAACCTGTTTAACCTGTTCTGCATTTGTAATATCAAGGGTATCGACATCTGTTTCAATAACAAATGCGCCCATATCTTCCAATATCGGACATAAATCCTGTCCTAACATTCCTTTTGATCCGGTAACGAGTATTTTCATATCTATCTTCTTTCCTTGTTATAAATTATTAGAGATGCCAAGATGCCAAGAGGCAAAGAGGCAAAGCCTATTTCTTGTTATTAGCTATTTTGGTTCTTAGAGCATTTAACATTTTATTAAGTTCGGTAATATCGTTTTTTACAGAATTATAATCTTCAATAAAACCAAGTCGAGCTGCAATTTCTAGTCCAACTTCTACTTCTGTAAGAGAAGCATTTGCAATGTTTAAAAAATGAGCAAAATCATTCGAGCTATATCTACATTTCCCCTCTGCAATATTCAAAGGAACAGAAACAATAGCACGTTTTATTTGAGATTTCAAATTATATTCTTCTGTTTTAGGTAGTTTGTCGCAAAGTTTATATACTTTAACAACCAAATCCATGGACTTTTGCCATACTTTCAGTTCTCTATACATATATGGACTATGCCTCTATGCATCTTTGCCTCTTGGCATCTACATTCTTCATCCATTCTTGGTTGTTCAGGTACCAATCAATCGTAAGTTTAATACCTTCTTCAAATGTCAAAGATGGTTCCCAACCTAGTTCGGATTGAATTTTGTCGTTGCATATTGCGTAACGTCTGTCGTGCCCAAGTCTATCTTCAACATATTTAATTGAGCTTTCGTCTTTGCCCATTGCATCAAGGATTAGGCGTGTAATTTCCATATTTGTTTTTTCGTTATGTCCGCCGATATTGTAAACTTCACCGATTTTCCCCTTATGAAGTACTGTATCAATTGCAGAACAATGGTCGTAAACATATAACCAGTCACGAACATTCAAACCATCACCATATACAGGAACTTTTTCGCCCTTCAATAGTTGAGAAATAAAGAACGGAATAAGTTTTTCAGGATACTGATAAGGTCCGTAGTTGTTTGAACATCTTGTGTTTAATGTCGGCAAACCATAAGTTTCGTGATAAGCTCTAACCAACATATCAGCACTTGCTTTACTTGCAGAATATGGGCTGTTCGGAGCAAGCGGTGTTGTTTCCATAAAATATCCTGTCTTGCCTAATGTTCCATATACCTCATCAGTTGAAACCTGCAGATATTTTTCAATTTTAAATTCTTTTGCAGCTTGCAACAAATTCAATGTACCTTGAACGTTAGTTTCTACAAAAATTTCAGGATGCTTAATCGAATTATCAACGTGAGACTCTGCAGCAAAGTTTACGATTGCATCAACCTGTTCAACCAGTTGAGGAATAAGCTTTCTGTCGCAGATATTGCCATGTACAAATGTATAGTTCGGATTAGTCTTTACATCATCAAGGTTTTCAAGATTTCCGCAGTATGTTAATGCATCAATATTTATAATCTTATAATCAGGGTGTTTTTGAAGCATGTGTCTGACAAAACAGCTTCCGATAAATCCTGCGCCACCTGTTACGAGTATTGTTGTCATGTTTTCTCCTTTATTAAGTGAAAAGTGAAAGGTGAAACGTGAAAAGACCATTTAGCTCACTGCGTTCGAAAATTATTTTGATGCGATAGCACCTGTAAAGGACTTCTCACGTCTCACTTCTCACTTCTCACGTATTACTTCCGCCAATGTTGGCTGTATCTTGTCTTTTTCAGATAAAATCGGTTCAAAATCTATTTCCCAATCAATGTTGATATCCTTGTCGTTCCAAAGAATCCCTCTATCAGCTTGCGGGGCGTATTCGCCACTTGCTTTATAAAGAAGTTCTGCCTCATCTGACAAAACCACAAATCCATGTGCAAAACCTTCCGGAATAAATAACATATATTTATTCTCTTCTGAAAGCTCTACTTTCACGTATTGCCCGAAAGTTTCCGAATTCGGACGAATATCAACCGCTACATCATAAATTCTACCACGTCCGCATCTTACAAGC
>USOK01000188.1 GCA_900556295.1 uncultured bacterium
GCCAAAATGTTTGAAGAGGAATATAAAAACATTGTTGACCATTATGTAGGAGAATTGGGCGATAATGACTATTTGAGATACTTAAAAGGTATTGAAGCAAACCAAACCCACGCCGGATATTTCTCTATTGATAAGAAAAGCAACCATTTCATTGATGGTAAAATTGATAAGAAAGAACAAAGCTCAACGGATATTGATGCTTATGATTTGATTATGAAAAATAAAGAACGCTTGTTAGACCGTAAAGAGCCTGTTCGTTTCATATTCTCTCACTCAGCATTGAAAGAAGGTTGGGATAATCCAAACGTTTTCCAAATTTGCACATTAAAACAAAGCGGTGCCGAAGTGCGAAAACGTCAAGAAGTCGGCCGCGGTTTGCGTTTGGCCGTAAACCAAAACGGTGAACGTATGGACACAACTGTTTTGGGAGATGATGTGCATAATATCAATGTGTTAACAGTGATTGCTAATGAATCTTATGATGCTTTTGCCAAAGGTTTACAAACAGAATTGGCTGAAATTATTACAGACAGACCGAAGAAAGTTACGGCCGATTTGTTCAAAGATAAGTTTATTCAAGATGCTAACGGAAATAACGAAATTATCACCAGTGATATGGCCGGAAAAATTTACTTTAATATGGTTAAAAATGACTATGTTAATGAAAATGGCGAACTGACCGACAAATACTATGAAGATAAGAAAGCCGATACTTTGGTTGTGCCGGAAGAATTTAAGGAAAGCAAAGAAAGTATTGTGCGTATTTTGGATATGATTTACGATACCAAAGGCATGCAGCCGGAAGACGCACGTAAAAACGATGTTGATATTAAGGTTAATACCGAAGCCTTGAATAAAAAAGAATTCCAAGAATTGTGGAAGAAGATAAACGTCAAATCAATCTATGCGGTTGATTTTGAAGGCCAAGAATTGATTGATAAGGCGATAAATGCCTTGAACAGCAAATTAAAGGTTTCTAAAATGGTTGTAAATATTACAACTGGTACGATGAAAAACATAAATTCTAAACAGGATTTATTTGATGGCCTCGCTTTTGAAACAAAACCGGATGCAACAAAAACAGAAAAAATTACATCCGTTGCCACATCTATTAAATATGACCTTATCGGCAAGTTGGTTGATGAAACCGGTTTAACCCGCCAAACCATTGTTAAAATATTACAGGGTATGGAAAAAGCTATATTTGACCAATTTAAGAGCAATCCGGAAGAATTTATTATCAAAACAGCCAATCTAATCAACGAGCAAAAGGCAACGCTTATCATTCAGCATATCGCTTATAGCAAGATTGATGGGGATAATGTTTATGATACATCAATCTTTACCGAACCAACCTTGAAAGGCAAATTCGGTATCAATGCTATAGCGACACACAAAAACATTTATGACCACTTATTATACGATTCAACGATTGAAAAGGATTTTGCCGAGAAACTGGAAGAAGCCAAAGATGTGGTGGTTTATGTTAAATTGCCGAAGGGATTTTATATTTCAACACCGGTCGGAAAGTATAATCCGGACTGGGCGATAGCGTTTAATCAGGAGCACATTAAGCACATTTATTTTGTGGCCGAAACCAAAGGTAATATGTCAACGCTTGAGTTAAGAGATATAGAAAAAGCAAAGATTGAGTGCGCAAAGAAGCATTTTGCAGCAATTTCTAATCAAGAAGTCGTGTATGACGTTGTAAGTAATTACGACGAGTTGATGACGAAAGTGATGGGTGCATAACACATGAGTGCATTGGCTTGGCTTATCGGGACTGTATTAACAGCTGGAATTCTTTCCTCGGGTAAAAAGAAGGAGTTAGATGCTTATCAGTTGTTGAGCAAGCAAGGCGATAAGATGTTTGATGATGCGTGGGAAAAACGCCAAAAAAGAGCCAATAAGAGAAACGCTTATGACGTGTTAGGAATTGAGCCGACAGCAACATCAGAAGAAATTAAAGCAGCTTATAAGGCTATGGTGAAGAAATATCATCCCGACCATAACGAAAGCAAAAATGCGTCATCTCAATTCAGAGCCGTTAAAAAGGCTTATGATATTTTGAAAGATGAGGAGAAAAAAGCCGAATATGATGCCAACATACTTCCTCGGGCAAAAAAGGTTTTGCTTGTCGGCTTTTCGGTTCAGCAGTTACGATTGACTTTAGCTGAACACATGAAGATTGATTCCAAAACGATTAAATTCACGCAAACAGGTGATGTCTTTATCAATGATGAATTTTCCTCCTGCTGGTGCGAATTTGGCGGTTTCTTTGTTTATTATGAGCCGCAAACACCTAAAAACATTAAGTTTGACGATACAATCCATGAAGTTATCTTTTATACTTCTTACAGTATGTATGAGTTAGAAGAAATGATAGCAATGAGTTTAGGTTGTATGTCATCAGCAATAGAGCTTAAGTATAACGGCTTTAATTTAAGCAGCGGAATAGTCTTAAAATATGGCGAGTATGCACTATGTTGGCGACAAATTAACGAAGACTACTATGAATATTATATTCCGACAGTTTATTATACGCCTGAAGGAATAAACACCGAAGAAGACGACTTTGATGACTTTGACCTTTCTGACGAACCGGAAGATGTTAAGGAAATAGGTAATAACTCCACAAAATAGTATAAATTCAGCATACAGCAGGTATCTTAAACTTTGCCAATATTTCATCAATCTTGGCTTGGACATCGTTGGCGACAGCATTATCACTTATGCTTACAGGTCTTTCCAAAGGGTTTTCAATAGTTGGCAATACTTCCAGCATAGTTGGTTGGTAATCATCCTCTTCCTTAATCATTGCTTGAACTTCTTTTAATGAAATACCTCTTTTCTCAAGCCCTTTGATGATTTTCTGCAGAGCCTTATCCAAATCATCTCTTTCCAAGGTTATATCAGCAATTTGTTGCTTTAATGTGGCAAAATCCTGCTTGTATTGTTTCTCCATTCCCTCAAAGTTCTTAATA
Source organism: uncultured bacterium (assembly GCA_900556295.1). GTDB lineage: Bacteria > Cyanobacteriota > Vampirovibrionia > Gastranaerophilales > Gastranaerophilaceae > Stercorousia. The sequence continues at coordinate 2,985 of USOK01000188.1, forward strand.
TCTTGCTTAAGCAAGCCCTTTTCTTGATTGCTCATATCAACACCATCAAGCGGAACATAATACTTTCCCGACAAAGCAAGCTCTCTGCGACCATTTTTGCCTTCCATCTTCAAAATATAGCCTTCTCGGATAAGTTTGTTTATCAATACTTTTGTGGAAGAGGTT
>USOK01000189.1 GCA_900556295.1 uncultured bacterium
CTTTCTAATTTTGCAAAGGCTTTGAAAGTTCAATTTTTGCGAATTTGGTTAAACGGTTTTGTGTTTAAAAATGTTCCAAGTTTAAAGCAATTTAATTCATTAGATCAAGATAATCTTGTAAAAGAATTTAAAACATTAGATAAAAATCAAATTCTCAGTGCTAAGACAAGATTAGTTACCAAGCTGGCAAATAATATCAACAATGCGAAAAATGAATACTTTAAGGAAGTAAATATATTAAAAAAATATGGGAAATTACAAAGATTTAGAAAAGCTTTAAGACGAATGATTAAAGATATTCCTCATTTATTCTTGGCATTGAAACCTTGTCTAATGATGAGTCCGTCAACGGTTGCTCAACTTCTTGATTCTGAAACATTTAAATTCGATGTTATTATTTTTGATGAAGCCAGTCAGTTGACAACGGAAGATTGTATTGGGTCAATAATCAGAGGAGATAAATTGATTGTTGCCGGTGATACAAAGCAATTGCCACCAACATCTTTCTTCCAAACAGTTGTTGCAACTGATGACGATAGCGAAGAAGAAGATGATGATGATAATTCTGTTGATGTAGGAAGAGTGGATTTAGATAGCATTCTTGATGAATGTACAACATCAGGTTTCCCTCAATGTATGTTAAAATGGCATTACAGAAGCAAACATGAATATCTAATTGCATTTTCAAATAAGCATCTTTATCAGGAATTATATACTTTCCCTAGTTGTATTGAAGACAGTGAAACGCTAGGTATAAAATTCTTTTATCACGAACCATCTGATACAACAAAAGACAATAAACGATTGGAAGAAGCTCAACTTGTAGCTAAAGCAGTCATGCAACATGCAAAGAAACATCCGAATTTGTCATTAGGTGTTGCAACTTTAAATATTAAGCAAAAAGGCTTAATTGAAGCTGAACTTGAAAAATTGAGAGAAGAAGATCCAAGTTGTGAGGACTTCTTTAGTGATAACAATTCAGAATATTTCTTTATCAAAAATCTTGAATCTATTCAAGGTGATGAGAGAGATGTGATAATGATAAGTATTGGTTATTTCAAAAATCAAAACGGCACATTGCCAATGAATTTTGGACCAATAAATAAAGATGGCGGTGAAAGACGTTTAAATGTTCTTATTACTCGTGCAAGATATATGGTTGAAGTATTTAGCGGCATAAAAGCAGCTGATTTTAATATGGATAAAACTAATAAAAGAGGAGTACAACTTTTACAATGGTATCTTGATTTTGCTGAACGAGGAGAAATAGCTCTAAAGCAAAGTACAACAGCACCTATTGACGATTTATTTGATTCACCATTTGAAGAATCTGTTTGTAATGCACTAAGAGCCAAAGGTTATTCGGTTAAATCACAAGTCGGTTGTTCCGGATATAGAATTGATTTAGCAATTAGAGATAAAGAAAATCCGGGACACTTTTTACTTGGAATTGAATGTGATGGAGCTCAATATCATTCAAGCGCAACAGCTCGCGATAGAGACAGGTTAAGACAAGAAGTTTTGGAGCAATTAGGCTGGAAAATTTATCGGATTTGGTCAACTGATTGGTTTAAAAACCCTCAAAAACAACTTGAAAAACTTGTAAATTATATTGATAGTTTAGAAGCAGGAGAAGATATTGTATCTGCAACAACAGAGGTAGTCAAATAACAATGAAACAACAAATTCGTAATTTTTTAGCAAATAAATATGTCGATAACTTTTTAATTGGGTTGATTTTGCTGAATTTTATTGTTTTTATTTTTCAAACAGATGTAAACTTTTATAATTCTTACAAAATTTATATCGCAAAATTTGAACTTATTTCTATTATAATTTTTACGATTGAATACATTTTGCGAATAATTTCTCTTGAAAAACTAAAAGATATATTCAAACCGATGATGATTGTGGATTTTCTTGCGGTTTTTCCGTATTACATGTCTTTTGTAACAGTAAATACCATTTTCTTGCGAGCATTAAGACTATTTAGACTACTCAGGATTGCTAAATTAGCAAGATATACAACAGCTTTAGAGCGAATGAAAAAAGCGTTTTTGAAACACAAAGATGAAATCGTTGTTACAGCTATGTTGTTTTTGATAGGTTTAACTATTGCGTCTATTTTAATTTATTTTGCAGAAAACCAAACAGGCAACAAAGCTTTTTCAAGTATTCCAAGTGCGTTTTGGTGGGCGGTTGTAACCTTTACCAGTGTTGGTTATGGAGATACATATCCCGTAACAACAGTTGGGAAATTTATTGGAGCATTCACTGCAATAATGGGAGTTGGGTTGCATGCACTTTTAATTGGTGTTGTCGGAGCTGCATTTATTGACGCAACAAAGAAAAATTAATTGTTGCCATAAACTCTCACAACTTTGTACAAAATTTGATTTTTTACTAAAAATTCTCCCCATTTGATTTGTTCTGTACTAAGTTTTTCAGATTTTCGTTTTATTTCAACAAAAATCATTTTTTTACTGTTCCAAATAATATAATCAGGAGTTCCCACAGGGTTATATTTTAAATCAAGTTTTAATTGAGATTATGCTTTGATATTCATGTTAAAATTAACATAAAGGAAGTATGCAAGATGTGTAGCGCGTTTTATAGTGATAATATTAAAAATTTTTTAAATCAGAATGAAGATGAAATATTTGGCATTATAGCCAAAAATGATGAATATGATTCCGTATGCAAGCAAAAAGATGCATGGATTGCACAAATAAGATTGCTTAAAAATGCACTTAGTAAATATGATGATGGTAGTGTTATATTTGAATATACAATCCCTCGTGTTGGAGGCAGAATAGATAATGTTGTTTTATTAAATGACACGATATTTGTTTTGGAATTTAAGGTTGGTAATGAGGTATATTTAGGCTCTGCCGCAACACAAGCAAGAACATATGCAATTGATTTAGCAAATTTTCATGAAGAAAGTCATAATAATACAATAGTTCCAATACTTATTGCAACAGATGCACCCAACTACGAGCTTGAATTTAAAAGATATAAAAGCAATGTTTATGATGTTATTTATACAAATGGGTATAATTTAACTCAAGTATTTGATAAATTCAAGAAATTATTTAGTAAAGAGATCCAGCTTGAGAAATGGTTAAATTCAAGA
>USOK01000190.1 GCA_900556295.1 uncultured bacterium
GGGGGGCAATAACGTAGCTACGGCAGGTTTTACGCTTGCAGAGATGTTAATTACGTTGGGAATAATTGGAATTATTGCAGCGATTACTCTGCCAGTTTTAATTAAAAACTACCAAAAACACGTGACAGTAAATTGTCTAAAAAAGGAATATTCTGTTATTAGTAATGCATTAGTAACATCTCAAGAAGAAAACGGAGATATGACAACTTGGGGAGTCCCAGGCTACGTTAGCGCTGGTTATGAATCACTTATTCCATTTTTTAAAAATTACATAATAAAATATTTGAATGTTGCCGATGATTGTGGACTTGACTGCAAAAAACAAAAAGGAATTTTACGTTATAGGTTAAATGGTAAAGATTATACAAGTTGGAACTCTCCAGATCTTTATGTCGCTTATTTAAAAGATGGAAGTATTATCGCTCTTCAAGCTGATAATGATTCTGTAGTATATGGTCTTGTCCGGATTTATATTGATATAAATGGAGATAAAGGCCCAAATGTATTTGGAAAGGACGTTTTTACAATTCGATTAGACACAATTAATTCTGCTATTAGGCTTTCTGGGGTTGATGCTATAAAAAGATTGAAAAATAGAGATTATGCACTTGGAAATTGTCGAGAATGTTGTAGTAAAACTGCAGGAAACTACTCCGGAGATTTTTGTAGTGGATTAATACAGTATGACGGCTGGAAAATTTCAAAAGATTACCCTTGGTAGAACTACTGTTTTGAAGTTACTATTATTTTACTCGTCAACGCATAATGTTAGGTTTGCCGAAGATTTATGGTGTGAATAGAGCGTAGAATAATATAATGTAATTATATAATTAGCAATATAACCATACTCATTTTTGAAAGACCAAGATGTCCAAATGAATTCTTGTGGCAAGTTTGAATTTACTAACTTTGAATTTAACGTTACAGACATCCCTTCTTCAAGAGTTGGAATTCTTTTACCTCTGTCTGCACAAGCCTGTTGAGCATTTGGCAAAGTATATGTTCCTTTTAAAACATCTTTTTCCGGCATAGGCGCAACTGCTTGAACAGTTTCATTCGGGTAGTATACTGTGACAAATCCGATATCTTTCCCTACTTGGTTTGGACCTTTTAAACCATTCATATCGTATATTGTATTTATACAAGTATATGGAATTGTGTTTATAAAACCGTTTGTATCAGTAATCTTATTTCCTCTGCAATTAGGGAAATAGAATAAATTATATGAAAACCCGTCACCGGTTAAAAATCCATAACTCTTTAGTACGCTGAATTGCGGGTACATTGAGGAAACTCTACTTTCTGTACCGTGTTGTCCTGTTTTTGTAGAAAATATTGGCATATCAATATTATCATTGTTAATCGTTTTGATCTTTTTAGAAACTCCACAATTTTCAAGTTTATCATTTTCACAAGTTTTTGCAATAGAAATTTGTGTGCTGAGAATATTATTAACAAAATCTTTGGCGTTTTGTGCATTATTCATGTTGTCTTGCACTGCTATATTTTTAGATGCTGTTCCAATAGTTGAAAGTGCTTTATAGCGAGCCGCTTTATACTGTTTGTCTTTGGTTATGCTAATAACTGCTGGCATTATGATCGTCGCAACAATGCCAATAATTCCGATAGTTATTAATACTTCAGCTAATGTAAAACCATAACTGATTACGGAGTCATTCCCCTCTCTCTTTGTGAGAGGGAGCAGTCGTTTGCGAACTCCTGTGAGCATTACGAATGTGGGAGAGGGTTTAAGAACTGTTTCGAGTTGAACAGGACAAATATACTTTAAATTATACCCCTCTCTGAAATTTCTAAGCTCATACAATTCGCTAAGAAATTTCTTCTCTCCCTCAAGGGGCGAGAAACCACAGTTTCGTTTAGTTAAATCTAAAATCTTCTTTATATTCCTAAATAACTCAAACCGTAAAAGACTATGCCTCTTTGCATCTTTGCCTCTAATCAGCTTAGCAGTCTTTTGGATCCATTTAATTCCTTTTAATGACTTATTGGGGGGGGGGCAATCGTTGAATTATTATTAAACATTTTTACTCCTTTGCTATATTAACAATCCAGTTGCTTTTCGGTTATTGCAACAGAGCCTTATCCAATTTTCTTTTATAAAATTCTGTATTAATATTTAGGTTTTCTCCGATATCAAGAAGCATTTCAACAAAGCGTTTGTTTGAAGATTTTTTATTTTTAAATGCTTCGGACTCAATAATATCGCCTATTTTATGGTAAATTTTTGCAAAATAAGTGTTTTGAGCTTCTGCGATATCAACTTGGAGTTCAAGTTTCCTAACGTTATCAAAAATCTCTAAAACAACATCAGCTTGCTGAATTTCAAAACTATGAACGAGTCTGTTGATGTTTTGTAAAATCTTCTTGCTGAATACAATATTCGACGGAGTTTTATCTAGTTGAATATCAATTTTCTTGGCTTCATAGTTGATATCAGTTGCCTGTTGAATTAAATCATCTTCTACAAATCCGCTGGAATGTACCACAATATCATTAAATTTATGACTGAGTGCATAAGAAGCTGAAATCTTGAATTCATCAGGAATTTTCAACCCTAAACTTTGAAGGTGATAGATTGAACCCTTGCCTTCATCATACATTTCTTGGTATGTTTGAGAGAATTTTTCTAGCTTCCCTTTTAGCAAGATTTGCAAGATTTTTCTTCTTTCTTCAATAAATATATCTTTCAGAGTGAAGTATTCTTTACCAAAGTACTCATCAAGTGCTCTGATAATCTCTGTTAGAGTATCCATTGCGTAAATTTTTGTCAAATCTGTTTTAATTCTGTTGAATTCTGCATCATCTGAATACTCCTTAATCGAACAGTGGAAATCTCCACCGGCATATTGCATTAGGGCAAACATTACGTTTGTCTTTTGTAATGTGATTTTGGATTGAATTTCAATATGTCCTACAACAAATGTTGATAAGCCTTTTTGAACTTTTTTATATGCTTTCCTTGTAATAGTATAGCAATATACGCTTTCTTCATCATCAAAATCTTGGTAAAGAGAAGATAATGCCCATAAGCTTGCAATTTGTTTAACTGTAATAATTGATGGTTTTACAAATCTTTCAAAAATATCCTTCCCTGTTCCGAATTCA
>USOK01000191.1 GCA_900556295.1 uncultured bacterium
GCATTGCTATGCCGACAGTAAAATTATACTTAATTGCTCTTATTATTTTAGGATAATCTGTAATTTCTTGAGGTTTAATTAGAAAATGAATATGATCATTCAATATAGAATATGCGAGAATTTTAAATTTATAAAATGGATAAACCTCTTTTATTGCTCGTTTTACTTTCACAATATTTTGAATTAATATTGGTTGTCTTTCATAAGTAACAATAGTAACAAAAATAATAGAATTAGGTACAAACAATCTTCTATAATTCATATTAAGATACTAGCATAAACAATGTCGGCATAGCAATGCCGACCTACAAGCTTTTATTTTTCAAACTAATAATTCGTTCATAAGATTTTTCAATATTTTCACGTAATTCGGTATCCATTTCTGCTTTTTTAGCAATTGTTTCAATAATATTTATAGTTTCCGGTGTAGAATTTCTATAAATAAACATGTTCAATCCGGCACGAATACCCATTTCACAAGCTTTTTCGTTACCAAAACCTGCAACACCTTTCATAATCATATCATCAGATATGGTAATTCCATCAAATCCAAGCTTATTCCTTAAATAAGAAATTGCATTTTTGCTCAATGATGCCGGAATTACCTCTTTTTCAAAACAAGTACAATGCAAATGCGCAATCATAACCATTTCAATGTTTTTAGCGCAATTTGCGAATGGTTTAATATGAGTTCTTTCCATTTCTTCTAACGACAAATCAATCATGGGCAGAGTCAAATGGCTGTCTGCACTAGCATCTCCATGTCCTGGGAAATGTTTTACACATGGAATAATACCATTTTCTCTATACGTTTGAGATACGATTTCTTCACCACTGACAACATCTTCCACTTTGTCTGAGAATGCACGCTCACCAATAATCGGATTATTCGGATTGGTATTTACATCAATACAAGGCGCAAAATTCAGATTTATTCCATAACTAGTTAATTCATGTGCAATTTCTTCGGTCTGTGATTTCAAAAATTCTTCACCCTTTTCATATGCATACTTTGCTGACAAATATTTTTTGCCATTGTGAATATTTTCGGTTCTTTCAACCCTACCACCCTCTTGATCAATCGACAAAAACGGAGCTATTTTTGATTGCGATCTTATATCGTTAATCAAATTTTTAAATTGCTGAGGAGTTTGAATATCTTTTGTAAAAAATATTATTCCACCAAGCCCTTTGCGTAGTGCCTCTTTATAGCCATCTCCATCTGTTCCGAGGATAAACATTTGATATAGCTTTGTTTTCAAATCAGTCATTATAATACCTTTTCTGCATACGCAAAAAGTTCATGCAATTTGCCATTTTCGATTACTTTTTCAATTCCGTCAATAATTTCTTTCATGTTAGTTTCATCAACAGATTTCAAGTTTTCAGGAAGTTTTACATCCGATGTAGTCTGGACTTTTACAAAGCCTTCATTAATTTTCAAAAACTCTCTATAAGTATCAAGAACTTGTAAACTTTTTTCTTCAACAGAATAATTTTGTCCTAAATAGTATTTTGCATCTTTTTTCAACTGTTCAATATATTGTTTAATAAAATCAACTTCTTCAAGTGTTTCTTTTTCAGAGAATTCACCTCCATAACAAAGATTTCCAACAATTTGTTTTTCGCCAAGACTTTTAATATAAACAGCCCAAAGGATACACCCCAAATAAAATCCAAGATAATTTTTTAATAAAGATTGGATTTTGGGGTAAAACATCTTGAATTGCATTTTCTTTTGATTAAAATTTCTACAACTGTTCAATGAATTATAAACATATTCAATATTTGGTTCAAACGCCGAAATATGCTGTATAAACCCTGGATCAAATTGTACACCGTCTTTTGTATCTATTGTCATTTTGTGCTCCTTTATTTTAGATGAGTAGTGAATAGTGAACGGTGAGTTGTTCTTTTTGCTCACTTCGTTCTATAATATTTTGTAATGGTCTATTCACTACTCACTATTCACTATTCACCATTTATATCATCTCAAATTTTACTTTCTTTTTATTATTGTTCAAAACTTTTTGTTGAAATTTTTCATCGTACTGCAACCTGTAACCATTTGAAAAAGCTTTTACAACAGCATTTGCAAAAGTTCGTTTTGCACTCCAGTAAGAAGTATGCGCAAACAGTACCGAACGTTTTGACCAAACACTTGAATTATCGTAAACAAAACCTGTCGGATTTTCAATTTTTATATTAGCAAGTTTTTCCATTTCTGCAATTGTCAAATTTTTTGAACTCGGAAAACCAAGCGGATCTTCACGATAATTTACTGTTATAAAAAATAAACCATTCTCGATAACATATTTCAGCATTAACTTGTTGTAATATGTCAATTCATAATTCGGATCAGCCAAATCTGAATAGAATAAAACTAAAGGACTTGCGAAATTAACAACCCCTTTTAACGCTTCAGTAGGCGCACAAGCCGTCTTTGTTGCCTGCTGAAGATTTAAGTAGTTTTGCTCTATAGTATTATCATCAAAATTTTTCAAAACCAAGTGTCCACTATCAGAAACAACTCCAATATTTGCCTTTGAGAGAGCAGAAATACAAGTATTTTCTACAGGGTGAGATTTAACAAAATCTCTAACCTCTTCGCCTACCCTAATTGTATTAAAAAGATTGTCAGGATTTATGTAAGGAAGTTTGTTAAACATATATTCATACGTAATGAATGTTCCCGCAGAATAACCATATAGTACAACTTTGTTGCCTTTTTCAGCTTCTTGCTTAACAGTTTCATTTAAATCATCCAAAATTGGAAGCATATTATGCGATTTTTGAACCCATATAGCATCATGAAGATACGCTGTCAGCATAGAACGAACTTTATAAGCAATTGTCGGACTTAAAGCTTTTGTTATATCAAGTTGTTCCTGCACAAACTCTAAATCTCGTTTACTTTTATCACCCCAAAAGAAAATTACTGGTTCTTGATTAATCTCATATTGAGGTTTGTTCATAAATACTTTACGAATTTCTTTATTTTTTTCAAACTTCTTTTTCATAATCGGATGAAGTTTATGCACACCACTTATATACCAATTGCGCATTTTGGCATCATTGTTATTTGAACCGTTAATATAAACAAAACTTACATTTGTCTG
>USOK01000192.1 GCA_900556295.1 uncultured bacterium
TATCGAGTTTTATAACTTCATATTTCCTTCCCTTAAATTCTCGGATAAATTTGGTTCCGGTTTTAATTTCTAAAGAAAGAGATGGGGTAAATGTTGAGATTCCTTTTGCATATTTATCGACAAGTTTGTCGATTTGTTTTTGTAGGGATAGTTCTAGTTGGTTATTTTCTTTTTGCCATTTTAAATATTTAATTGCGTATGCTTTATGAATATGTTTAGGCAAATCTGTTTTAAAAATCTTTTTCCACTCTTGTTCGATTTGTGTTCTGTCGGATTTCATGATAATCACCTCATACATAGGATTGCTCTTGTATCTGGGTATTTCAAGTAGTTAGAAACAAATCTTATCTAATGTTTGATTATATAATTTATCTTGTTCTTCAAATAATTTATTTATTGAAATTGGTTTTTTACAATTATGATAATTAAATTTAGGCACTTTTATAACTTCGCACAAGTTTTCAATATATGAGATACATTCAACAGCTTTATGTAACCTCAATCCGCCCTCAAAATCAAAAGGTATACTTGTTACAAGTTTACTATTTTTATTGTTATCAAGTACAAGTTCTATAAGTTTTTTAGTCGCTCCGCAAGAAGTTCCGCCACCGAGTGGAGCTATCGCAATAATGTTTTCATAGTCTTTAAGTAATTTCAAAATCTCATTTTTACATTCTCTAACAGAAAGTTCTCCTAAATACACCTCTCCTCCTGCAGCGAATTTTCCACAAATTTTTTCACCGATACGCATACCTGAATATTTTTCAATTACATCTATATCTGTATCAAGAAAAATTTTAGGTAGGTTTGTTTTGTAATTAGATAAAATTTTGCAACCTCCGTTACCTATTCCGATTAAGCAAGTTTTTTCAGTCATTTTGACCTCCTTTTGTCGTCTTACATTAATCATATTAACAGGTAACTATGTCAAGTTTGGGTACACAAAAAGCATCAATTTAAAGTTTTTTTCTAATTTCATCAATATAATTTTTGTATTCTTTTTTTAACTTTTGCGGAGCTAAAATTTCAACAGCATAACCCCATTTAAACAAATTCCACATTATATGTTTATCGCCACTTGCTTTGAAGGTTACAATAACACTACCGTCAGATTGTTGTTTTACTTTTTGAGTTGGGTGAAAGTTGTAATTTAAAACATCTTCAGATGCTTCCGGAATAAATTTTAATTTAACATTATAGATTTCTCCAAAATAAACTCCAAATGATTTTTTTGAAAACTCTTGTAAATCAAAATTCTTTGCATCAAATTTCTCATTTGTTAATTGTATATTTTTCAATTTGTGCAAAACATAGTTAAATTCACCGACACCTTTGGCAGATTCTCTTGCAATTAAATGAACTTTTTCTCCATAAATTAAGCCTAATGGTTCTAAAGTTCTTTCTTTATCGTGGTAAATTGCTTTAATTTTTCTATTTTCTTTTATTGCTTGGCGAATAATAGAAATAGTTTCTAAATTTACTTTATAACATTGTGATTGACGAATTGCATAACCTTCTGATTGAAGTAATAGTTCAATTTGATTATTATCCATTTTGTTATGTTTATATTTTAAGGCTTTAATTTTGGTTAAAATTTCATCAAGTTCTGTTTGGGATAATTTATCACAAGTTGGTTTTAATTTTTCCAGAAACGCAATATCTTCATTTGAAAAAGAAATAAGTTCATTCAATGAATAATTGGTAAACCCCCATCGCTTACAACGTTCTTCTGTTTCTATTTCATCTACTTGCGGTAAAATTGCAAGTACACTATCACGCATTCTTTCTGCTGTTCTGCGAGAAACATTAAACCTTTCTTGAATGTCATTTAATGATACTCCATTCAATTTTGAAAGCATAAAAATTATTAAATCAATTATATCTGAAACTCTTGAATATCTTGGTTTTTCTTCCATATATAAACTCCTTTTTGCTTATTGTATCACAAAAATACGTCAAATATGGGCGTTAATTTATTCTTTTGCTTTAAAGTTGTACAAGGGTTTTAAATGGTCTATGATTTCAGCAGTTGGAGCAATCGCTTGAATTATCTCATTGCTGTCTTTATAGGCACTTGGAGATTCATCTAGTGTTGCAGTAGAAATACAACTTGAAAAAATATCTTTCATTTGATTTTTATATTCTTGCATTGTTAATTGGTCTTTTGCTTGTGTTCTAGATAAGGCTCTGCCAGCACCATGCGGAGCTGAATTATTCCAATCGGAATTTCCTTTCCCGATGCAAATCAAAGAACCATCAGCCATATTAAGTGGAATTAAAACTTTCTCATTTTTATTACAAGAAATTGCCCCTTTTCTAATAATTCCATCTTGTCCAATGTAATTATGGATTGTTTCAAATTCCTCATCCAGCTTCCAACGCATTCCGACCATAATATCGTGTGCCATAATTTTTCGATTTAAGTTTGCATATTCTCTGCAATATTCTGCACAAATTAAATAGTCTTGAGCATCTTTACCCGTTAAATATGATAATTGTTTTAGTTCTCCGGAGCCATAGCAATTTTTCTTAATTGCCAAATCTTGAAAATAGATTGCCAGTTTTAATCCGATATTTCTTGAACCACTGTGAATTATCAAGTATGTTCCTGTTGTACCTTTTTCTAAAGAGATAAAATGGTTTCCTCCACCTAGAGAACCGATTTTATTGACGTGATTGACAAAATTATCTTTCAGAATATCTTTGCAAATCTTTTTAGTTTTTTCAATAAATTCTTCCGGAACTAATTCACTAAATCTTTTTCTTCCATCCCTACCAAATGGAATGTTACGGCGAATAACTTTATCAAGTTTTTCATAATCATTCGTAATATCCTTATCATCCAGTTTTATAACATGCATTCCGCAAAATTGGTCAACTCCAATAATGTTTGGAATAATTTCTCCATTTTTAGGCATTTCAGCAGTAAAACCGATTGTACAGCCTTTCCCTTTATGGCAATCTGGCATTATTCTAACTTCGCAATCTTTAAAAATTGGATGATTACAGATTGCCAATGTCTGTTCTGTAACATCAATATTTTCAACTTCTGTAAAAATTTTTGCTGATGTATATTTCCCATTTATTTCGTACATTATTCCTCCTTATTATTTTT
>USOK01000193.1 GCA_900556295.1 uncultured bacterium
ATTACTCTAGTAAAGCCTTGTCTGTGTCCTTGTTTTTTTCTATAACCTTTTTTAGGTCTTTGTTTGTAAACAATGATTTTTTTAGCTCTATCGTGTTTAACGATTGTTCCTTCAGCAGATGCACCTGCAACGTAAGGTTGACCTACTTTAGATTTTTTGCCGTTTACAATCATTACGACTTTATCAAAAACAACTTTTGAATCTTTGTCGCCTTCTAGTAATTCAACATCAAGGTATCTTCCTTCTTCAACTTGATATTGTTTTCCGCCTGTTTCTACAATTGCGAACATTATCTTTTCCTTTCTACTTGGGTATCGTATCCCTTTTGGGGATTTTAAAACGAGTTACCGCATACTAATACATTCGCTATTATCCTCTGCTCAAAAGCGTATGTCAAGCACTATTAACATTTATTAACGTTGTGTTGCGGAAGGCTTGTTTGCTGTAAAATAAAATATGGATAGATTTTTGTAGGTATATTATGAGATTTACAATAGAAGAATTGAAAAGGGCTACTAACGCACAGGTAAATTGTGATATTAAAGGAGAATTTGAAATTTCTACCGATACAAGAACAATTGAATCCGGAAATATTTATCTGCCGTTAAAAGGAGCTAATTTTGATGGTGAAGCTTTTTGTGACAAAGCGATAGAACGAGGTGCAGTTGGCTGTTTTTGTACAAACACTAATTGTTCTGCAAAACTTACATTAAAGGTTTCTGATACCAAGACGGCATATTTGCAAATTGCAAATTTTGCTCGTCGCAAATATGCTCCGAAAGTTGTTGGAGTTACTGGAAGCTCCGGTAAAACTACTACGAAGGAAATGATTTTTTCAGTTGTTTCTGAAAAGTTTAATGCGCATAAAACTTTTTCAAACCATAATAACGAAATAGGTTTTTGTCAAACAATTCTTTCTATGCCAGAAAATACTGAGGTTTTGATTGTCGAAATGGGAATGAGAGGTTTGGGTGAGATAAAACTTATTGATGAGTATGCAGAACCTGATTTTGCGGTTATAACTAATGCCGGTTCCGCTCATATTGGTAGGCTTGGAAGTCTTGATAATATCGCAAAAGCAAAGTGTGAAATTACTTCTCACTTAAAAGAAACACTAATAGCAAATGATAATCCGAGATTAAGAAAATTTGCAAATTTTGATGGGGAAAAGATTTTTTACTCACTAAAGGATGCTCAGGTTTTAGAAAAACGAAGCGGATATTCAAAGTTTGTATATAAAGAAAAAGAATATGAACTCAATGTTGAAGGCGATTACAATGTAGAAAATTCTCTTTCTGCAATAGAAATCGGGTTTAAGCTGGGAATGACTTATGATGAAATCAAAAGAGGTTTGGCAAAATATCACCCGATAGAAAAGAGGTGGGAAGAGGAAAAAATTAAAGGTTTTAACGTTATTAATGATAGTTACAATGCGAACCCTGAATCTATGAAAGCTTCTGTTTCTACTTTCTTGGAATTGTATAAAAATCCTGTTGTCATTCTTGGAAATATGGGAGAACTTGGTGAACATGAGGTAGAATTTCATAGAGAAGTTGGCGCTTTTTTGGGCGAAAAATTTAAAGGTAAAAAAGTTATATTTATAACAGTTGGAGATCTTGCCAAGAATATCGGTGATGAATTACTAAAATATGGCTTTGATGTAAAAAGTTTTGAAGATAATGTTGAAACATCTCGTTACATTCTTGATAATTTGCATGAGGGTATTACAATATTCTTAAAGGCATCTAGATCAATGAAATTTGAAGAGATAATCGAAAATTTAAAGAAATAGCGTAAAGTATTATAAAATTTAAGAGGGTAGATAAAAAAGATGATAATGTTAGCAGTTGCGTTTTTATTAGGAATGATATTATGTTTGCTTTTCGGCGTTCCGTATATCGATTTTTTGCGAAAGCGCATGATTGGGCAGTATGTAAAGGATTGTGCACCGGAATCTCATGCAAAAAAACAAGGAACTCCGACAACAGGCGGAGTGTTTATAATTGTTGCTGTGATTTTAGGTTCAATTATAGCTCTCGCAATGGCTCAAAGATTGGATACTGAGGCATTTATTATTCTTTTAACACTTTTATTCTACACTTTCGAAGGGTTTCAAGATGATTATTTGAAAATTAAAGGTAAGAAAAATGACGGAATGTCTGCTAAAGGTAAATTGCTAAGACAAATTGCAATTGCAATGTTACCGGTTTTATATTTGATGATGACAAAATCCTGTGCCGGCGATGTTTCAATTGGTCATTATGTATTGCATTTAGGTTGGTTATATCCTATATTTGGAGTTTTGGTAATAACAGGAGCTTCAAATGCTTATAATTTGACAGATGGACTTGATGGGTTAGCTGCTTCAACCGGTATATTTGCATTTTTGGCGTGTGCGTTAATTGCATTTTTCTCGGGTTATCCGGAAGCTTCAGTCGTTTCTGCGTGTGTCGCAGGGGCGTTAGCTGGTTTCTTGAAATACAATAAACCTAAAGCTGAAGTGTTCATGGGTGATACGGACTACAGCATCAGTTGCACGATCACGAACAATGGCCCGGTAGCCGGGAAGGAAGTGGTCCAGCTATATATCTCCGCCCCCGGCAAGAGCATGGATAAACCGGCGAAAGAGTTGAGAGGATTCGTCAAGACCCAACTCCTCCAGCCGGGCGAGAGCCGTGAGATCATCTTCAAGGTGAAAGATACGGATTTGGCCTCCTTCGACGAGAGCGCCAGTCATTGGGTCGTAGAGTCCGGTAAATATGAGGCGCAGATCGGTTCCTCCGCCGCCGACATCCGCCTAAGGGATTCCTTCAACGTGAAGGGGCGGGTAACGGAGAAGGTTCATGCGGTACTGTTGCCCGGCGAGAGGATCGATCTTCTGAAAAGATAAGCCCGGAGGTATCTACCTAGTTATCGGGAGGGCGGGGTATCAACCTCGCCCTCTACTTATTTAATCACCCGATTGTTCCGGCTTCCTGAAAGTAAGGTAGGTCTCCACACGCCCCTCCAGCTTCGCCTCCATGGTCCCTTGCTCCGACACGAAGAGATATTTGTCCTTTTTCTCTTCCTCGGTCCATGTATCGGGAGTGTAGGCAGCGATCTTCCGGTCGCC
>USOK01000194.1 GCA_900556295.1 uncultured bacterium
CTAAACCCAATTGCATAAATATATTACAATATATTTACAAAGCATCCAAAAATAGCAAGAAATATTTTTTTCAAGTATTATATAAATACCAAATAATACTTGTTGGAGATAGCAGAATTGATTAGATTAGACAATTGCCAATTTACCTCAAATACAAACTTCACTGCGAAGTCAAATGCTGATGCAAATAAGAAAAAGCAAGACAAAAAGTATTCTGATCCATTGATGAAGTGGCCTGCAAGGGGACTTGCATACTCTAACGAGCTTGGTGCAGCTTTGAGCGAAGTTGCGCCTAAATTAGGTACTTTGCTATGGTTTCCAGCAATGCTATATTTTGGTGCCGATATCTACGACAAGTATAAAAATGAAAAAACATCTTACGATCCGAATGCAAAACGTGGTACAGAACAAGCAATCTTCCAACTTCTTGCCAGCGTAATATTGCCGACTGGAGCAGTAATTGCAGGACAAAAAATTGCTTCTGCAATAGGAGCTGTGGGGAAAACAGGTTTATCTTTACAATCCCAAGAAGAAATTATTAATTTCTTGCAAAACTTTACAAGCAGACGCCATTTAGACAAATTCAACGGTAATATTGACGAATTTAAAGAACAATTCAAAGAATCTATTACAACAAAACAAGAAAAATTGATCAGAGAAACTAAACTTAAAAATCCAATCAAACTTCTTGGAGACGCAATATTTGGCAGACGTCATCCGGAATCTCTTGCGATGTCGAAAAAAGAACGAGTTTTGACTTTTGCCAACAAACATATTGACGAAATGTTCAAAATTTACAACAGCCTTGATAACAACCAAAAACCGGAAGAATTCTCTGAAAAATTATTAAACAAGTTTAAAAACAAAATATGCTAAAGATCCAGATTACAAAAATACTGCATTAAGAGATGCCGCAGAAGATATTATCAAAAAATATCAAAAGAGCAAAATCATGAATACCAAAGTTTTGAAGACAATTGGAGGTTTCGTTGCTCTTGGAATTGCAATTAAGCCAATAGACAAATTTGTAGAAAACGTAATTATCAAAAAAGTTGTAGAACCTAATTTGGCAACAGTTTTCCAGCAAACACATAAAGATGTTCAAGAATATAAAGAAAAAGTCCTCAAATAATTAGGACTTTTCTTTTATATAAGTTTTATTTTTTACACCGGTATTTTCACAACTGCTTTCTTAACCTTAGCAGGCTTGTTATCTATTGCAATTTGCGGCTTATGCGCTTCATGCGGATAAATCAAGGCGAATTTTCCAACATTCAAAATTACACTGTCAGATAATTCTTTGGGATTTTCAAAGAACATAACATCCCGTTCCGCGTCATATTCTTCACTAACCTTTAACCCATCAATAGGCATAAAATCAAGGCGTTCTACACCATCTAAAATTAACTGAATATCAATGTAATTTTTGTGCGCTTCAAATTTACACTTGTCAAAAGTTTTTGTTTCATATTCATCAATATTTGCAAATGTATCATCACAAAAGTCATAATGTCCGGCAAAATCATTTTTAGTCACAGCTTGTACAAATTTAATAGCTTCTTCCGGGATTCCTGAATATTTATCAATATTTTCAACTTTATCTATAATCATGATTAAATCAATTCTGCCATTGCTTTTTCATACTGTTCTTTATTAGGTGCTTTTCCATGCCAACCGGCATTGTTTTCCATAAATGATACACCTTTACCTTTTGTTGTATTTGCGATAATTGCAAACGGTTTGTCAGATTTTTTAGCTATTTCAAATGCTTCATAAACAGCTTTTACATCGTTTCCGTCAATTTCCAAAACTTCCCAATTGAAAGCTTTAATCTTGTCAGGAAGCGGATCTAAACCTTTTACAGATTCAGTGCAACCATCAATTTGCAACCTATTTCTATCTATTACTGCAACAATATTGTCCAAATTTTGATGAGCACAATGCATAAAAGCCTCCCAAACGCTGCCTTCTTGCAACTCGCCATCACCCATCAAACAAAAAACTTTAGATTGTTTTTTATCAAGCTTCAAACCAATTGCCATACCGCAAGCAATAGACAAACCTTGTCCAAGTGAACCGCTCGCAACTTCTACGCCTTTACAAATCGGGCATGGATGACCTTGAAGTTTTGAGCCAAAAATTCTGAATCCCATAAGATCTTCTTTTGAAATATAGCCAACTTGCGACAATACTGAATATAAAATAGCAGATGCGTGCCCTTTTGATAGAACAAATCTATCTCTATTTTCAAAATCTTCGCCTTCGCCCCAATTTTTACATACATTCATGCATTTGTTGTACAAAACAGTCATAATTTCAACAGCAGAAAGCGCTCCGCCAAGATGTCCTGACTGGGCGTTGTAAACCATTTTAATTACATTACGGCGATTTTCTTTACAAAGATTTTCCAATTCTTTAATTTCATTTTCGTTTAACATATCTAAACTCCTCTCGGGATGAACTTTTCACGTAAAACCTTCAATACAAACAACGGTAATGTCGGGAAAATTCGCTTAAACCTTTTGGGTTCCTTTACCGTTCTATAAAGCCATTCAAGACCTAATTTTTGATAAATTTCAGGAGCTCTTTCCACAACACCCGACCAAACATCAAAACTTCCGCCTACTCCAACAAACAACGTCTGTGGTAAAACTTTTTTTGCTTTAAATATAAATTCTTCCTGTTTTGGAGAACCTAAAGCACTAAGTACAAGTCTTGGTTGTCTAATTTTCAATTCATCAATTATCTCGTCATCTTCATTAAAATAACCGTCATGAGCATAGGTAATATACAAACCTTCTATTTCTTTTTCAAGATTTTCTTTTGTTTTAGCAACAATTTCAGGTTTTGCACCGACTAAAGCAACAGATTGACTGTTTTTTGCGCATTCTTCAATCATTCTACGAGAAAAAGTAATACCAGCAATTCTTCGCACATTATAGCCCAAAATTTTGAGACCAATTTCTACACCAATTCCGTCAGGAATAACAAGTTCTGCAGAATTAATAATCTTAGCAAAATTGTAGTCTTTTACCGCATTCGTAATCATTTCGGGATTTATTGTAACTACTTGTCCTGAGATATTTTTCGCATAGTCAATTGCT
>USOK01000195.1 GCA_900556295.1 uncultured bacterium
GAGCTGATAAGCAATATAAACTTGATTATCTTTTTGAGAACTGTAGCAGCGTTAAGAAAACAGTCCTGCGGACTGTTTTTAGCTGCGCCGCAGAGGCTTTGCCTCGAGGACCCGAAGTCAGCACAAAAAGAAACTCCGAAGTCGAAACTTCGGAGCTGATAAGCAATATAAACTTGATTATCTCTTTGAGAACTGTAGCAGCGTTAAGAAAACAGTCCTGCGGACTGTTTTTAGCTGTGCCGCAGGAGCTTTGCTCCGAGGACCCGAAGGTGAAAAAATCCCCAAAGCCATAAGCGACTTTGGGGTTGATAATAGCAAATATACAATTATCTTTTTGAGAACTGAGGAGCTCTACGAGCTGCTTTGAGGCCGTATTTCTTACGCTCTTTCATTCTCGGGTCACGAGTTAAGAAGCCTGCCTTCTTGAGTTTGCCACGGAGATTCTCTGTGTCATACTGAAGAAGTGCTCTTGAAATGCCGTGACGGATAGCACCGGCCTGGCCTGTTACGCCGCCGCCTGATACTCTGCAAACGATGTCAAACTTCTCGTCTGTTTCTGTAAGAGCGAGAGGCTGTCTTACGATGAGCTTGAGTGTTTCAAGACCAAAGTAATCGTCAATGTCACGATCGTTGATTGTGATTTTGCCTGTGCCCTGATAAAGTCTTACACGAGCAACAGAACTTTTTCTTCTGCCTGTACCGTAAAAATAAGGTGTCTTATCGTACATTATCTTTTGCCTCCTTCAATTAGTCTTCAATCATTGCAGGCTTCTGAGCCTGATGATTATGTTCTGCACCCTCAAAGAGTCTTAATCTTAAAAGAGCTGCTCTGCCGAGTGTGTTTTTAGGAAGCATACCCTTAACGGCAAGCTCCATAGCCTTTGTAGGCTTTGTTGCCATAAGTGTATCGTAACGAGTTTCCTTAAGATGGCCGATATAGCCTGTGTGGCGCTGCCACTTCTTCTGTGTGAGCTTGTTACCTGTAAGAACAGCGTCCTTGCAGTTGATGATGATTACATGATCACCACAGTCAACATTGGGAGTAAAAGTAGCCTTGTTCTTACCTCTGAGGAGAGTAGCTGCCTGAGCTGCTACACGACCGAGTGACTTGCCGGCTGCATCAATTACATACCAGTTGCGCTCAACTTCGTTTGGTTTAGCTAAAAAAGTTGACATAACAATATCCTCCTGTATTTTTTCACTGTGAGATTGATTATATTACAATTTATGCCCATTGTCAACACTTTTTTGAAAAAATTTAATTTAGCTTTGAACAATCTCTCAAATACGCTTATTTACTCTCATATACTCTCGTATACTCACATACTATTTTTAAAATAATTTTCTGAAAATGCTGATAAATACTGAATTTTTTGAATTTTGCGCACATTTATTAAAAAAGCAAAAATTCACAATAAGTTCACAATATGAATATTTTTCCGTCAAAAACGCCTGTTATTATATAGGCACAGTAAACGAAGGAGGTGAAAAAATTGAAAAATACAAAGTCGGCAGTTCTTGCCTGCGTCACAAGTCAGTATAACTGTGACAGAATTATCCGAATTGCCAAAGAAATTGCCGACAGCTCTGATTGCGAACTCAGAGTTATGAGCGTTTTAAAACCGATGTCAGACTATTCGTCAGTAAGTGATGAAATCGAGTATCTTTACCTTATTGCAAAGGAATCGGGTGCTGATATGACCGTGATGTTTTCGGATGACGCACCAAAGGTTACTGCCGAATTTGTAGGTGACAACAATGTTGAACGCATTGTAACGGGTATGCACGACGGAAAAGACAACAGCTTTCTTGTAAAGTTTAACGAGCTTTCTCCTACAACCCCCATAACCATGGTTTCAAAGGACAATATGGTTTACAGTATGGATTTGTGCAGATCCTATTCATAAATTTTTTTGATACAAATTTCCTTTCTCTCCACCAAACATACACAAATACAATTTTATTAACACCGAAGAATCGTATAAATCTTTCTTCTTAAAATATACTCTCTCCGAAAATGACCTGCTGTTTTTCAGTAGGTCATTTTCATATATATCTGCCGTTGGCAAACTATGTTTGCTACGCAAGCTATACAGAAACTGTTTCAACATAAGTTTATGTTCCCACCCAAATTATAAAAGCCTTGCAATTTTTTTACTTGCAAGGCTTTGTTGTGTTTAATTATAATGTAAAAAACATCGGAATACACCCGTCAATATAGTTGTAAGAATCCTTTTACATAAACTCTGTAAATTCACAAAATCCATTTCTTTTGTAAAAGTTTACAGCCTCGGGTACTGAATACAATAAGATATAATCAAAAGAAATTGCTTCTTCGGAAATCTCAATCAATTTTTTCAAAACCTCACACAACATTAAATCGCTGAATTTAAAATCATCGTCATAAGATTTATGCTGATAGGTTTTATCTATTGCAAAATATTTTATTTCTGCTGCAGGATAAGTTATTGAATCATTTTCATAAGCTTTTTTCAGTCCTGATGCACAATAGGTACAATATCCGATTATCTGACCATTTGTTTCATCCAGAAAAACAAATGTAGTTCCTTCGTCATTTTCTTTCATCTGTATAAGCTTTTTGTCAAGTTCTTCTAAACCACAAGAAAATTCCTCAATTAATTCAATGTTAATTGAGGAAATTCTCTTAAATTTATATTTAAACTTTTTTACTTCTTCAAATCCCACTCAACATCACCTTTGTTGTGCTTTTTCAACCTATCCTGAAGAAGATGTTTTCCGGAATGTTCTTTAGCTTTTTTATCGAAATTTTCAACCTTATCGACAGCAACTTCAAATGTTTTATCCATTGGTACTGTAAGAACAGCCATATTAGTTTCCTCCTTCGTATTATTAATAGCACACCACACCCTTTTCTTTAGCATACAAATATCTGTATGCAACAAAAAAGTATTTATACTATCTGCTTTAATTTTAAACTAATAAACATATCTTGTCAATGATATATTCACAAATAATCAAGAAAGACCATCCAAAACGGATGGTCCTTAAACAAAAACAACTATACAATTAAAAAATCACCGAAACGAAAAAAACAGCCCTTATGGCTGGTTTT
>USOK01000196.1 GCA_900556295.1 uncultured bacterium
ATATATAGAAGGTTTCATAAATACTTGATAGTGGGAAGAAAAAAATGAAAGTAGATGTAGTAAAAAATCAAAATTATGCTGCTGGGAATCAGAGAGCGAATTACCCAAAAGGTAGAAATAATAATGCCAGTCAGCAAGCGTATGCCCAAAATTTTACAGGCAATTACACAACAAGAATTACAGAAAGTTTACCGCATGCAAAATCTATTGCAGCAATGAAAAACCTTGAATGGTTAAAAGGTGAAATCGGCGGTATTTTGATTACTGCATTAGGTACAGGTTTGGTTGCTCCGATTTTTATCGGCTACAACCCATTTGTAAAACCGCCTAAAAATGCAACTCCGGAAGAAAAGAAAGAAAACGAAAATACAAAATTATACACAGCTATGAGACAACCAATTTCAGCAGTCCTAGCTATTATTTTCCAAGCAAGTGTTCAAAAATATATTGATAAAGGCTTGGATTCAGTATTTAACAACCCTAAATTCTCTTCAGTTGCTGGTTTGCACGTAGACCAACAAGAATTGAATACAAAAACATACATTCAATCAAATATTAAAAAAGAAATGCAAAAAGAAGGAAAAACAAAACCTTCTTGGATAAAAGCATTATTCAACAGCGATGCAAAAGCAGAACGTAAAAAATATATAGAAGACTTCGATGCCAGAGTAAAAGCTCAGCAAGAAGCTCAACTTGAAGCTGTCGCTAAAAAATTCCAAGAAACAGGTAAAATCAATATCGGCAAAAAACATCTTGATTTCCCTACAACAGCAGAATTAGTAAACAAACAAATTGATACTTATATTAATGATGCCAGAGCTCTTCAAAAATCGCATGAAACTATCGGAAAATATTTGAACAGAGCAGAATTGTTAATCAATAACGAAAAAGACATCCGTGACATATTTGGACAAATTACAGAAAAGAATGTAACAGCGGACATTCAAAAACTGTTAGGAAAACAAGAAACAAATCCTGAAATAAAAACACTTCTTCAAGAAATCCTTAACAAACCGGAAGATTTACGTTACAGCAGAGTTCAAAGGACATTACAACGTATAGATTGTATCAAAATAATGTGTAATGGCAACTTCTCCAGAGACACATACAGAAACGCATTGTTAGACAGAAACAAAGTTTTAGCGGACAGAATCGTTGAATTAACTGCAGCTAAAGTTGATCCAAAAGCAGCAAATGAACAAACTATCCAAAAGGCAATTGAAAAAATAGCTAAACAATGCAGTTTTGAAGATGTTGAAGGCAGTATCGCAAAGTCAGTTCTATGCGACACAGACACATTCAGCAAAGATATAAACAAATTAACTAAAAAGATTTACAAAGACATCGCAACAGGTTACAAAAAACTTGTAGAACACAGTTATAAAGGGGTTAACCAATTCACAAAAATCGGTGTAGGTGTATTAATCACATTGCCTATCACTTGTACAGCATTAAACTGGGTATATCCAAGATTTATGGATTTGTTCTTCCCTGAACTATCAGGAGCAAAAGACAAAAAGCACGAATCACAAAAGATTGGAGCTAACAAATAATGAGCGGACTTCAATCAATCGGAAACACAATTAAAACAGGAATTGCTAAAGCTTCAGATTCAAAATCTGTAAAATGGGTAAGCAAAAAGTTTGCAGACAACCCAGAAGGCGCTCTAGCAACAGCAACAGTTTCATCAATTATTTTAAAAGATGGTATCGGTTGCGCAATGTACGTTACCCAAAGTTTACACAACGATAAAATTCCTGAAAAGAAAAGAAAATTCGTTGCAGCTTTAGACTTAACAAACGGCGTTTTGATGATAGGCGCACAAATTGCAATGTTCTTTGCAATGAGAAAATATTCCGGTCCTATCTTCAAAAAAATATTTAACAAATCTTTCAATGCAAAAAGCAAAGCAAATACAATATCAAGAATGCGTATGGAAGATGTCAAAAACGGCGGTCACACTTGCAAAAAACAAACAATCGCAAAAGACTTTGACAAGTGTGAAAATGATGCATTAGCACTATTCAAATTCGTAGCAGACATCGCAGCTGCAACAATCGTAGGGAAACGTATCATAGTTCCTCTAGTTGCAACTCCACTTGCAAAAAAAGTTGAAAATAAACTTGATGCTAAAAAAGCTCAAGCAGCAGATGCTGCAAAACCTCATCAACAAGAGCCAGCAAAAGCAGAAAAACAAGAAAAAGCTCCAGAACCAGCTAAACTAGATATCGTGAGCAACGAAAACTCAACAACTACAAACTTGTTGAAAAAATACAATAAATAAACAATCTGTTAATAACCAAAAAAGTCCCTTCTTTGAGGGACTTTTTTATTGGAATAAATTTTCGATTACTTTTTCCAATAACTCAAAGGTTTATATAAAACACTCCAATATGACTTTGAACTATCTTGCGGACTAACATTGCGATGCGCCCAATAATAACAACCTTTAAAATTTTCAGAATTTACAATGTTTGGATTACACATTTTATTATAATCGGCAGTCTGATAACGAAAAATATCATATCCAATACGGTTTGGACCTTTATAAGGACCATTTATATCAAAAACAGCCATCATTAAAACTTGATGGCAAGATCCATCAACTGCAAATAAAGGAGATACAGTTACACCATCCGGCAAAATCATATAAGATGCAAGAGGACCAAGACAATAATAACTTAAACTTATTCTTGTTCCCCAAAAACTGTTACAAGGAATATTTCTCCAGGCCATTTCCGAATCATTCATCCTTTTTACATTTAAAAATTGTCGTTCCCATATTTCATTAATATCTGGCATTTGAGCTTCTAACTGCAAATAATTTGGGTATGCAACATGACCATTACAGTTCCCAGCCATGTTTAACTCTGTAATAGAAGTATAACCGTATTCATTAGCAGTTTTTTGAATTGCTTGTTGAATAATTGAATCAGCTTTTTTAAATTGATTTTCCAAAACTTTTACTCTGTAATTATTTATAATTGTTGGCAAGGTAATAGCCGCAACAATTCCGATAATACCAAGAGTTATGAGAACTTCTGCAAGAGTAAACGCGATGCGTTTAC
>USOK01000197.1 GCA_900556295.1 uncultured bacterium
AATCTTTTACATCTGCAAATTTCCCTTTTTCAACTTTTGTTTTTTTCGGTAGATTTTCTTGCGGAGTAGTTTTTTGCCCTCCTTGAATTCTTGTGGCAATAACTTTTCTTGGTTTATATTCGTAAGGAAAATCTTCTCTTGTTGCAGTAAATGATTTCCAAAAAGCACTATTGGGGAATTTTATCCCATAAGCAGAAAGTGTTTCATATTGAATAGGACTCAAACCTTTATAGTATACCGAAATGTCTTTTTCAAAATCTTTATTAATTTCTTTTAATGTTTTACCTTCAAGATAGACTTTTTTAAGCAAATACAAACCTAAATTATCATTACCGTTTTTGAATAAAGTCTTTCCTTCGGATTTCACCAAATCAATTTCTGCTAATACTCCTGTTTTAGCTCTTTTGTTTTTAGCATCCGTAAGATTTTTGAACAAAGGTTCTTCTGGATACAATTCTTTTACATCAGCCAATGAATCAGCCATTTCAATATCCTCATAAACCAATTTCATCATCTGTGATGGAGGCATATTTTTTCTATCTTCATAATCCGCATAAAGATAGTTTTTCATAGCATCAGGCATACCATTTTTATTAAACGGTTGCTCATAAAAATTCTCTGGAGTTCTAAATAATCTGGCTCCGAAATTTACATTATAATCTCTATATGCAATCGGGTTATATGAGTTATTTGTTGTTTTGTTATTGTTTTTTCTTTTATTATTAAGCGGTACTTTTTGATTTGAGTACAACATTGGGGTAATTCTATTTACTTTCATATACTAATCCTATAAATAAATGTACATTTTTACACTTATTTTAAGTCAAAACAAAATATTTTTTGCTAACAATTTATATAAATTAACAAAAAACATTTTTTGTGCTAAGCTGAAATCAACTGGAGGAAGAGAAAATGTGCGATGTTATAACTATTGGAAGTGCTACAATGGATGTATTCGTTGAAAGTGATGATGCAAACATTGTTTCTGTATATACAAAAAATAAAAAATCAGAATTTATGAGTTACCCCTACGGTGCAAAAGTTGAGATTTCAGATTTTGATTCGCAAGTTGGTGGGGGCGGAGTCAATACAGCAGTAAACTTCGCAAATCTTGGATTTAATACAAGTGCGATATTCAAAATCGGAGATGATATTTATTCAGAAGGAATTTTAGATTCTTTCAAAAATAAAAATGTTAATTTATCAAATATTGTTCAAGATAAATCGCTCAGTACAGGCTTTTCAATTATTTTAGTAAGTTTCCAAGGCGATAGGACAGTTCTTGCTCATCGTGGTGCTAATGCAAAAATCAAAAAAGCTGATATTAATTTTGACGCTATTAAAAATGCTAAACTTCTTTATATTGCGCCTATGAATGGTGACAGTACAAAGGTTTTAGATGATATTGCAAATTTTGCGAATGAAAACAATGTCTATGTCTGCTTTAATGCCGGTTCTTCAAGTATCAAAAAAGGCTTCAACTATATTAAAAAAATTCTTGCAAACGCTAATATTGTTGTGATGAACAAAGAAGAAGCATCTATGGCAACACAAATTCAAGTTCGTCCGGATACTCGAGATGAAAAATTTTCAGAAGCGCTTATTCACCCAGATGTAAAAGAAATGTTTAAAAAGCTCAAAATAAGAGATTATCAAATTATTGTAATTACAGATGGTGGGAAAGGCGCCTATGCATATGACGGAGAACATTATTACTTCTGTCCGGCATTTGAAGGCCCTGTTGTTTCAACACTTGGTGCAGGAGATGCATTTGCTTCTACTTTCTGTGGGGTTCTCGGAAGAACCGATAAAAATATCGGTAAAGCATTGATGTATGCTTCAGTTAATTCTGCCGGTGTGGTTTCTGAATTTGGTGCAACGCAAGGTCTTTTGACATTTGAACAAATCGAAGAAAAATTAAAAGCAACACCTAATTACAAATATGTAGTTGCAGATTAAGAAAAAATTATATATAATATCGTTATAAGAAGGAGAAAACTATGGGATACAAAATTTTAGCGAAAAACGAACTTTGTCCCAACCAATACGAAATAACAGTTGAAGCTCCATACGTTGTAAGAAACGCAAGAGCAGGGCAATTTATAATATTCAGAGCAAACGAAGACAGTGAACGAGTACCACTGACAATCGCTGACGTAAACAAAGAAAAAGGAGAATTAACCCTTGTATTTATGGCAGTTGGTTATTCTACCAAACTTCTTGCGGCATTGAATGTCGGAGATGAAATTCACGATATAGTAGGACCATTGGGACAACCTACACATATTAAAAAGTACGGAACGGTTGTTTGTTTGGCTGGTGGTTATGGTGCTGCACCATGCTACTTGATTGCAAAAGCTTTCAAAGAAGCTGGCAATAAGGTCTATATGATTATGGGAGCAAGAAACAAAGACTTAATCTTCTGGCAAGACAAAATGAAAAATGCTTGCACTGAGCTATTCATTACGACAGACGACGGAACTTTAGGTGAAAAGGGATTTGTCACACAAGTTCTTGACCGAATTATCAAAAAAGAAAAAGTTGATTATGCCATAGCTGTAGGTCCTATGCCAATGATGAGAGCAGTGGCGGATTTAACTAGAGATAAAGGGATTTATACTGAAGCTAGCATGAACCCAATTATGGTTGATGGAACAGGCATGTGCGGTGCTTGTAGAGTTACAGTAGGTGGAGAAACAAAATTTGCTTGCGTTGACGGACCTGACTTTGATGCTCATAAAATAGACTTTAACGAAGTAATTAACAGAACTAGAATATATAAAGACCAGGAAAGAAAACGTTGCGAGAATTGCAATCTTTTGAAACAAACTCTAAAGTAAGGAGAAATTAAATTTATGGCAAAAGACATTCCATACTGCCCATTAATCTCGGCAGGTTCAGATATAGATAAAGTATGCACTCAAGAAAATTGCGCTTGGTATCTTCCGAGTGTAAAAAAGTGTTCTATGTACATGATGGCTTACAATGCATTGTTAGAAACTAATGCAAGACAAAAAGCGCAACGCAAATAAGGTATAAATGAAAATAATTGTTTGTATAAAACA